>JBNLCD010000367.1:0-6014 GCA_050303635.1 Anaerolineae bacterium | reverse complement strand
CACGCCGCTTGCATATAAGCCCATCAGCGTTTGGCCCGTTTGATTATCCCCAGCTACGATAAGCTGGAGAATATTATCCGCATAATCGTAATCATCATCAGCCCCATTGAGAACCAAACGCATTTCAAAAGCATAGGTGTCATAAATGCTTAAATCGGGCAATTCATTCGACGCATTGCGTGGCAGACTAGCTACATCTGCCGCTGTCGGTGGATTATTGCTTGGATTGCTCGTATTCGGAACAGAACCTGTTGAACTAACATTGCCGCCATCAATTATCACACGGACCGGCGGTTCGGTGGGTGGCTCTGGTGCTTCCAAGACAGGTAAATTGGCGGTATTGCCTAGCAAAAGCACACTATCGAGCGGGACCCAGCCCATACCCAATAAGCTCGTCGGAAATTCAACCTGAACCCAAGTGCCATCTTCGGTGAGACCCAACACATTTAAACGATTATTGGCATTGATCGCACCAACGGCGGGGAAGTTAACATGAGGTCCCTCGCGAATCACTAAAATTTGTTGAATAGGTTGCACTTGCGGGATTGTGTTCGCAGTATTCGGAATAGGTGTCAAGCTGGGTGAAATCGCTGGCGGAATATTATCTAGCGCGCCAGCGATATAAGTTAATTGACTGCCTTGCACAAAACCTGTTTGGGATTCACCATCTTGGCTATAAGTGATCTCGTACCATAATCCATCATCCGACACCCCGATTAATGTAACCTCATTGGTTTGTTGAAGACTATCAATCACCGGATAATTCTGGCCAGCCCCACTATGCACTTCAATAACCGCAGGTCGCACTTGGGCAATCGGAATTTCAGGCGTAGCGGTATAGGTTGGGAATGGCGTTCTGGTTGGCGGGCCGGGCGTTGCGGTTGGCACAGGGGTATCAGTAACCGTGGCCAACATTGCTAAATCGGTCAGACCGCCTTCACGCAAATGCAGAGCTTGAACAGGAACATAGCCTGTCTCACCGCTCCCTTCAGCATTTTTGTAGCTAATTTCATACCACAGACCGTCTTCACTCACACCTGTAATTTGCACCGATGCACCCTGAAATAAGGTTGTTTTAATCTGATTGCCGAGTGTTGTATATTCATAGACATTAACAGATAGGGGCAAAATTTCGGCAATGGGTATGGAAGACGTTGCCGTGGCTGTCACTGTCGAGGTCGGGGATGGTGTCGCGGTATACGCCAAAACGTTGGCCGTCGCAGTTTGGTTCAAATGTGATGTGGCTGTTTCTTGAGATTGCACTACTGCTGTAATAGCATCAAGTGTCGCTTCAGCATCATTGCCGCCCAATGCTTGCCCACCGAAAAAACCAACTCCACCCGCAATGCCTAAACTCAATAGCAGACCGAGGATATAACCCATCTTATTATTTGGACGGGGGGCCGAAGGGGGCGGTGTCTTGTCTTGACCCTTAGCCGGATGTTCAATTTTATTAATAATTGATTGATAGTCGGACACAAATTACTCCAATCCAATTTAGTCTGTAATTAAGTCACAGGCGGCTGGCGGTTCACTATAGATTGAAGCATCGTCGCCAAACCCTTTGGGTAATGCAAAAAGACGTACTTGACCTTCGAAACCTGTCAAATCCAAACCCTCAAAGCCTAATTCATCAATAAAGGCCTCGCCAAATTCACTACCGGGCTGGACGTTGAATGTGAAAGAAAACGCATACAATGTCGATTTATCTGCGCTAAACCATAAATCCACTTTCATGTCGTCAGTCGCTTCATATTCGGCTTCACCCGTGATATCACGATAACCCAAAAACTGATAATGGCTTGTGCTGAGACCATACAAATCGTGATCTTCAATTAAGCCAAATACCCCAAGTTGATTGAATTCATTCACTAATTCGCCGGATGCCAGCGCAAATGGCGCAAATCCCTCAAATAAATCTTCCATTGAGGTGGGTTCGTCGCTAGGGAAGCAGAAATCATCTTGGCCAAAGTAGACATACACCACATCATCCACCCCACCAACTGCGATGGGCAATAAATCAGCTAAGTCGCCAAATTCACCAATATCATCACCTTGCGTGCTTATTTCAAATTTGAACTGATCACGGATTTGGTCTTCGGATACGCCAATTTCAATCGTACTCTGATAGGGGGCATCGTCTTTTGTGCCCACGATGATGAAGCCAATATTGAACGCATAGATGTCGAGTTCTGGGATATTGATCAACTGAACATCAAAATCTGCGGGGAGCTCTGTAATCACGGGTGCTTCATTTGAAGCGATGGGTGGTTGATTACTCGCCGTTGATGGCACATTAATATTGCCTTCAATCACAACTTCAATCTCTGGCGTTGGCGGAATAGGCCCTTGGACAACTGGCAAATACTGTAAAGTTCCCAGGATTTCAATATTGGAAGTGGAGACCCAGCCTAAACCAGTAGGGCTAGCTGGATAATCAACTTGTAGCCACTGACCATCCACGGAAATCGCATTGGCGGTAAGACTGGTTTCATTATCCACATAACCTACGGGTTCAAATATTTCGTTAGGGCCAGATCGCACCAGCATCAACATCCCTTGGGAACGTACCTCAGGTGTGGTGGGCATAGGAATCGGTGTATCTTCGACGGGTTCAGCCAATGCGGCAATTGGCACAGCCTGTAAACTTCCCCCGGTAATCATCAGGTTGTCGAGAGGGATAAAACCCCTAGCTTCGTTGCCGTCAGCATCCACAAATTGAATTTCATACCACTGATTATCTTGGCTCACGCCATTAATTTCGACTTCATCGCCTTGCTGTAAAACTGCTACGAGTGCACTGTCCGAAACTGGAATAATATAAACAGGCACACTCACCCCAATAACTTCCGCTAGCGGCATAACTGGCGTGCTGGTTGGCACAGCAGTTTGTGAAGGTATCGGTGTTGGAAAAGGCGTATTGGTTGGGGTCGCACTTGGATAAGGCACTTGCGCCAAAACGGCCAAATCGCCGCCTCGCATAGCTATCGCGTCTGCTGGAATAAAGCCGCGTTCAATATCGCTATTCTTGGTGTAAAAGTTGATTTCAAGCCATTGATTATCGCTAGTGGTTCCCAAAACCATTACAAGTGTGTTTTGGGGCACCATTTCCAAAACAGGCGCATCTTCACCGGGATATTCACGTAATTCGACTTGAATGGGCAAAATAATACCTTCAGGAATTTCAGGCGTGGCGGTCATGGTCGGCGCAAATGTGGCGGTGGGTGTCGGGGTATAGTTGCGGACAATGGCCGTGCCGGTTGCCCGGTTTTGACTAATGGCTGTCGATTCTGCTTCGGCTACTGATTCCGTGACGGCTTCGAGCGTTTCATCTAATGCTCGATTTTCCAACCGTTGTCCCATCAAGAAACCAAGTCCCGCCAAACTGAGTATTCCAAAAAATAAAGCTAGGATATACCAGCCATTCCACTTAGGATCATCGCCAGACGGCGCTGAAGATGGTTCAGGCAGGGGATATTCATCCGTGGTGGGTAATTGTAAAGTCTTATCTTCCGACACACCCTACTCCGTTCTGTACGATGATTAAATTTTGACATGCTTAACGCATCGTTGTCAGTAAATAATCTAAGAAGTTTGCACGTTTTTTGACACTCTACTGTAAAAAGTATATCTTAAGGCTAAACACTTAGTTCAAATTATAAAGGGGACGCCTAGGAAGGGCAAACGAAAAGCAAATGAGTATTTTTAGACGCGCTGACCAAATTCGACTGATTGCGGTGCGATTAGGCCAAGGTGAACTAAAAAATATCACGCAAGAACCCGGTGTGCATGAAGGACTTCGGGTGAGTATTTTCTATCATGACGGTCGTGCGCCCAATAGCGTCGCAACCTTACGGCGGGGTCGTGGTGAAACGTGTGCGCTTCAAGTTGCTTATGACAAGCCCCCCCAACCCGTTTATTTTGATCTCAAAGTTCCGGTGGAACGCTATCAAAATCTACTCAATATGTTGCGGAAAACTAATTTTGATAAGCTCGATGACCAACCCGACTTACCCTTTTATGGGATTAATCTTTGGCTGGTTGAGCGTATTGCTGGTAGCTTTTATCACGATATTGTCTTAGCCCCAGATACGGCAGGTGGCAATCATCGTGAAATTGTGCGCGCGTTCCGTCAATATCTCCCCGAAAGTGTGCGCGAAGGCGTCAATTAACATACCCTACAAAATTTCTCGACACGGCAGACTATTATGGAATTTGCGTTATCATGACTAGGGTGATAAACGTGTCATTGACCATGTACCATTCGGCAACAAATGATAACTCAAGCGGTCATGTAAACGACTTTGGCGCCCTTGCCAAAATTCAAACTCATCCGGCAACAAGCGATAGCCGCCCCAATGCGGAGGGCGTGGAATAGGCTTATCTTGGTAGCGCGTTTCTAATTCCGCATAACGGGCTTCCAATTCTTCACGATTGTAGAGCATTTGACTTTGTGCTGAAGCCCATGCGCCTATTTGCGCGGCACGGGGTCGCATATGAAAATATTCATCCGAAATTTCATCTGCCACTTTTTCAATCCGACCTTCAACCCGCACCTGACGATTTAAGCGATCCCACCATAAAACCAAAGCACCATAAGGATTATGCGCAATTTCATGACCTTTGCGGCTTTGATAATTGGTGTAAAAGACAAAACCAGCCGGATCAAATTCTTTAAGCAGAACAATCCGCGCTGATGGACGACCTTCTTTGTCAACCGTAGCCAATGTCATGGCATTCGGTTCATAGAATAATCCGGAGTCTTTGGCTTCCATAAACCACCACGCAAACTGTAAAAACGGATCAACGGAAGCATCCTCTTCATTCAGTGGATTCTCAGGATATTCTTGACGGATATCGGACATAGATTTGGTCATTCAGATAAGCCTCAACTGCTTATTAATTCTCGGATTTTAGCGACTATTTTGGGCAATGCTTCACCAGACGGGGCTGGTAAATAATGATCCATCACAGCGGTTAACTGGCTTGGATTCGGATTAATTTCCACTGTAATAGCACCCGCTTGTTTGGCGATAATCGGCACATGCGCCGCTGGATAAACGACTCCGCTTGTTCCCACAACCAGCATAACATCAGATTGCGAACCGATCTGCATCGCACGCGACAATTCATGCTGAGGTAATGCTTCGTTATACCAGACGACCGCTGGCCGCAAATAATCTTGCTGGCAATGCGGACAGGTGGGTGGCCCGGCTTCGCTATCCCAATCTTTGAGAGTCTTGCGATCAACATAGGTGGGATTACCCTGACAGTCCCCAAAACATTTATCACGCGTAATATCGCCATGCAAGCATATCACATCTCGACTGCCTGCAATTTGGTGAAAACCATCAATATTTTGGGTGACAATAACAATCTGGGGCAATAAATCTTCCAATTCAGCCAAGGCATAATGTCCCGGATTGGGTTCTTTACTGGAAATCATCTCACGGCGAAACATATACCAATCCCAGACGAGTTTAGGATTTTGTTGAAATGCCGCAGGCGTTGCTAGTTCCGTGGGATCATATTTTGACCACAAGCCATCGAGCGCATCTCGAAACGTAGGAACCCCACTTTCTTTGCTCATTCCAGCACCTGTTGTCACAACCAGCCGTTGCGCATTCACCAAAATTTCGGCAAATTTTTCGATCAAAGGCGTATCCATAGCTACTTAGCTTTCCTAAAAATCCTCAGTCCAATGTATTGGTAATACAGTCTATTTTAACGGCTTCGTTCAGTTATGCGAATAGTTTGCCATCTTTTTATATTGATTTAATGAGGAATGCATCTAATTTAAAATTTATTATCTTCCGGCCTCAGAATGTTATATACTACAGGCTATGGTGTTTTAGAGCTGTGGCATATTTAAAATTATTGAAAAATGAAGTATATAATTAAAATCTATTATATAATAAACTATACTTTAGTTAAAATAATAAATAATTTTGATTTTTTTAAGAAAGACGAGTGATTAGAATTATGTCAAAAAAAAATCAAATGTCGGGGACGGA
>JBNLCD010000366.1:0-6017 GCA_050303635.1 Anaerolineae bacterium | reverse complement strand
TGACCTCAATCTCCCAGTAGTGCTGCTAGGATGCATGAGTGGTTCATCCATTTCACCAACCCCAACCAACATTTTAGTTGGATGTCATCAGTCAACAACGCATGTGGGCCTATGAAAATGGCGCGACCAAATGGGAATGGGTTATCAGTACCGGTATTTCCGACAGCCCTACCTGGCCGGGTATTTTCCAAATTCAAACTCACGATGGCACTGCTTATGCGGGTAATTGGAATTTGTGGATGCCTTCCTTTATGGGGGTTTATCGTCCCGTGCCGACCTCTGAATTTATGAATGGGTTCCACGGTTTCCCGTCGCGTAATGGGAGTCAGATTCTATGGACGAGTAATCTCGGTGCACCGATCACTTACGGCTGTATTTTGCTCAGTAGCACCAACGCGGAATTACTCTATGATTGGGCCGAAGAAGGCGTGGTTGTCGAAATTCAGAAATAGTGAAAATCTTTAGAAAAGCATTTCAAGCTTTTGTAAAAGCTTGACCAAAACTTTTAGAAATGGGTTTATATAACCCTTTCAAAGTTTTTTGGTATTACCTTTTTTACAAAAAAGGTAATGGTTTTTCAGATTTTCCAACAATTGATTGCAATATCAAAAAACGGCATCCTCGCTTAGAAGATGCCGTTTCTTATTTTAGAGTTATGAAAATATTGTTTAGCCACCAAATATTGCAGACGGCGTTTCAGTTGGAACGGGTGTATCGGTCGCGGTCGGTGGAATATCCGTTGCCGTGAAGGTAGGCATCGGTGTTTCTGTTGGCAAAATCGGTGACGCGGTTAACGTCGGGAATGGTGTTTCCGTCGGTTCCACAATTAAAGTTGATGTTGCAGGTTGGTCATTGGTGACATTGTCGCTGTCACCATCATCATTACCACTCAGCACGCCGAAAGCCACCAATAAGACAATCAAGCCAATTACACCACCGACCAAATACCATGTTTGGCGGGGCACACTGCGCAATTGGAGACCGAGGCCATTTTTGCTCCTCGCCGCTTCTTCAGCTTCAAATTCACTCTGGCGCGCTAACCAATCAGCCTGCATAGCAGAAACAAATTGATAATTTCCACCGGATTGGGCAGTTACCAAACCCAGATATTCTAAACCACGCATGGCCGCACCGAGTTGTACTTCATTGAGCGGAAATTCAGTGTTACTCAGCCAATCTTCAAGCACACTCAAGGGAAATGCCAGTGTGCCTTCATTGTGCTTGCGTAAATCTAAAAGAGCAGTCAAGGCTAAGCGTTCATTCGGGCGCGCATAATGCCACAAACTCGTCATGACTTCATCCGTCTGGTCAAGCGCCGCATCATAAACCGCTTCGACTTCCGCAAAACCTAAAACATCTCCCGCCCGTTCTTCGCGCAAGCGAAACAACAGCCGACATATGGAGTGCAAATGGAAGGGATGCCCACCAGCCAAATCCAAAATACGCGCAAGGGCTGATGCATCATATTCATACTGACCCTGAATGGGTTCTGTAATCAAGCGTTGGGCTTCCTCCGGCGTAAGATGCGTTAACCGATAATGACGGGTGGCATCGGCAAAAGGTGGTGTTTGGAGGGCTTGCGGTTCATAGGTAATATCCAGCGTCGTAATAATATCGAGTCGTTCATGATGTTGCAGAACTTCATGCAAATAGGCAAAGAAATGCTGGGGATAATTACCAAGTTTGGCGGCATCAAAAAGCAAATGAGCTTCATCCAGCATGATAAGCAAATGACGCTCACGCCGAATCGCAGTAATGGCAACTTCCAAAAATTCTTCGGCTAACCATTGTAATAAATCTACTTCAGGATCGGTTGGATCAGGAAAATCAGGGAGACGATACGTGCTGGCTGAAATCGTTTCCATGGTATGGCGCACATTATCCACAATAGCCGCCACCAAACCCACTTCATCTTCCATATCCAGCAGACTCAAGTCAATCCAGATACTGACATAGCGCTCATCAATATGGAGGGGAATCTGGGATAAAAGCGAACTCTTACCAATGCCGCGTTGGCCAATAATAACTAAAGCTGATTCATTGGTGGCCCCTGCTAAATGCCGCTGAAAAAATGAAAAAGCATCTTTACGACCATAAAAAACAGTCGGATCGGTTGTCGGTTTTAAAGGATTATATGGATTTTCGGTCATAGGCTCATCAATAAAAATAGAGAATTAAAATCAATCGCCTTTAATCTAACGTGAAACATGGTTTTTAGAAAGTGGGTATTGTAGAATACATAAAGATTGAGCTTATTTTTTGCATTTTTAATGAAGGTAGAGAAAAACTACGCATGTTGACCCAAATTTCCCATGATTTGTTGAAAGAATTTCAAACCTATTTTCGGCAAGCGGTGCATGAGCACCTGAGCGAATTTGAAATCTTAGATATCATGTTGGGTTATCAGATGGGCTGGAATGATAGTGATGGCCAGGCGCATAACGGGAATGGCGGCAAACAACTCCGTCCTCTTCTCAATCTATTATCGTGTGCGGCATTAAGCAATGAACCTGCGCGCACGCTCCCCCTATCCGCAGGCATTGAGCTCATTCACACGTTCTCCCTCATTCACGATGATTTTATGGACAATTCGGACACCCGCCGTGGTCAACCCTCGGTCTGGAATGTGTGGGGTGTGAATCAAGCCATTAATGGCGGTGATGGTGCGTATGGCTTGAGTTTTGAAATTTTAGCCAGTGCTCAACCATCCAATGTCGAAGCCCATCAATTGCTTCGCGCATCCGCAATGCTTGGTAAAGCCTGTGTGGATACCGTGCAAGGTCAAATGATGGATATTGATTTTGAAGACCGTGAAATTGTGGGTGTGGATGAATATGTCATGATGACGGGCCTAAAAACTGGTCCATTAATTGGTCTCGCGCTGGGTGGTGGTGCGCTATTGGCTGGTGCGGATTTAGAAACAGTCTCAGCCTTAGACATCATTGGTCGGAAACTCGGTGTCGCTTTCCAAATCCAAGACGATATTTTGGGTATTTGGGGCGACCCCACCAAAACAGGTAAATCGGATATTGATGATCTCGTGCAAAAGAAGAAATCATTGCCTGTCCAATGGGCGTTAGAAAACTTGCCCGACGAACCACGCCAACGTCTCCATGATATTTATCACATGCCCGCACCGCTATCGCTCGAAATTGTGAAGGAAATCAGCGATATTCTGACCACACACGCTGTAAAATCGGTAGTGTCAGCGCAAGCCCAAGCCTATTATCAAGAAGTGGTTGACGGTTTGACCGAATATTATCCTGAATCACATTACAAAACAGAACTCATGGGCATTGTTGAATTTATTGTCCAACGGAGTCATTAATTCTCATTCAGGACACCAACATAGCAGAAATAGCATAAGTTCGTTACGATAGACCTCCTTTACCTCATCCGGTGAATGAGGTTTTTTATTGGCAAAGGAACAAGGTTTTATAAATGGCATTGGAAGCAGTCATTTTTGATATGGATGGGTTGCTGATTAACTCAGAACCCTTCTGGCAAATTGCTGAACTTGAAATTTTTGGCGCATTGGGCGTGAAAATCACCCATGCAGAATCATCCCAAACAATTGGGATGCGCCTCGATAAAGTGGTGGAATTTTGGTTCAATCGCCAACCGTGGGTAGGGCAAACGATTGAGGAAGTGACCGATGCGATTATGTATCGCGTGATTGAGCTCATTTATGAACGCGGTGAAGCCATGCCGGGTGTCTATGATGTCCTGAATTTTGTTAATCAGCAATCGGTTAAAGTCGGGCTCGCCACATCGTCACACCCTGAACTCTTAAATGCGGTCATGAAACACTTAGACATAGCCGACCATTTTGCAGTAAAATGTTCAGCTACCCATGAGGTAAATGGCAAACCTCATCCCGCTGTTTTTTTGACAGCGGCGCGTGAGTTAGGCGTTAATCCGACACGCTGTTTGGTCTTTGAAGACTCGTATCGGGGTGTGTTGGCCGCCAAAGCGGCAGAAATGCTATGCGTGAGTGTCCCTGACCCCTCATTACGCAATGAGCCGGGTCTGGTGATTGCGGATAAAGTCTTAGATAGCCTGACGCAGTTTGACCAAAACTTATGGGATGAGCTAAATAATCGGGTTTAACAGACCCTCAATTTCTAATCTTTTAACACAGAATAAGGTGTGTTCGATGCAAGATAAAATTCAAAAAATTAACGAACTCGTTGAAGAAAATCGCGAGACCATTATCCAATTCCTGCGCGAAATCTGTGCCATCCCCAGCATGGAAAGCCAAATTAAAGACGTTGGCGATCGTATTGCCGATGAAATGAAGAAACTCGGCTTCGAAAAAATCTGGTACGACAAGATGGGTAATATTGTCGGCCAAATTGGCAATGGTCCCAAGAAATTGCTCTACGATAGCCATATTGATACCGTCGGCATTGGTGACCCTGATGAATGGGAATGGGACCCTTTTGAAGGCAAGATCGAAGATGGTGTTTTCTTTGCACGGGGTGCCTGCGATGAAAAAGGCAGTACGCCCGGTATGATTTACGGATTGGCCTTTGCGCATCAACTCGGCCTCCTCGAAGGCTTCACCGCCTACTATTTCGGTAATATGGAAGAATGGAACGACGGGAGTGCTCCACATGCTTTCGTTGTGACCGAAGATATTAAACCCGATTTTGTGGTGATTGGTGAACCCACCCGCATGCAAGTTTATCGTGGTCACAAGGGCCGCGTGGAAATGAAAGTTGTGGCTAAGGGTAAAAGTGCCCATGCCGCTAGCAATTTCCTTGGTGACAACGCCATTTACAAATTGTTGCCTGTCATTGAAGCCATCAGCAACATGCAACCGCAACTCGGTGACCACGAATTTTTAGGCCCCGGTCGGGTAACTGTCACCGATATGGATGTCGTGACACCCAGCATCAATGCAGTACCCAACGAAGCCACCATTTATATTGACCGTCGTATTACATGGGGTGAAACACCGGAACACGTTTTACAACAAATTAAGGATTTGTTTGGTGACCGGGATGACATGCAAGCGGAAATCTTGGTTTATAACGATCCCAGCTACACCGGTTTTGTCTTTGAACTTGACAAAATCTATCCGGCATGGCTCTTTGAAGAAGACCATCCCTTTGTCCAAGCCGGCGTCAAAACCCAAGAAGCACTCGGTGGCAATACGGTCACTGGTAAATGGGATTTCTCCACCAACGGCATTTACTGGGCAGGTCAAGCGGGTATCCCGTCAATTGGCTTTGGACCCGGTAACGAAATTCATGCCCATACCGTGCTCGACCAAGTACCCCTCGAAGATGTGGTGCAATCAACGGCTTTCTATGCTCTCCTACCGGCAATGATTGAGACTGACTAATGACTGATAAACCCAATACCTTCTGGCAAAATATTATCCACAATAAATATCGACTTCCCCAAGGCTATGAACTCGGTGACTTAACCGAGGCCCTCTTGGACTTTCTGGGATCAACTGATTACGAATTGCGCGATGAATTTGCCTATATGATTTTGGCGAATTGGATTCATAAAGGCTTTTATGAACCTGACCAACTGCGGGGGGTATTGGGTGTTTTAATTCAAAATCTACAACATGGTTTGGGCGAAGTCGGCACAGATAGTGTGTATTTACGCTCATTCTCAGTGCTGATGATTGGTACGATCATAGATTATGACAATACCGAAGGATTTTTGCGGCTCGATGAAACCAAGAAAATCCTCCAAGCCGTGTTAGATTATTTTGCGCAAGAACGTGATGGGCGCGGCTACGATATGGAAAATGGCTGGATTCACAGCGTGGCCCATGTCGCCGATTGCTTGCTCTATTTTGGCCGCAGTCAACATATTGGCGGTGCCGATTTAGAAGCTATCCTCAAAGCCATTGCCGCCAAAATCATTACACCCATGGCTTATGTTTATCATCACGATGAAGATGAACGCTTGGCCCTCGCGACTGTAAATATCTTAAACCGCAAACTTATCGGCAAGGATTTTGTGGATAAATGGTTATTTAGCATTACCCAAGG
>JBNLCD010000365.1:0-6036 GCA_050303635.1 Anaerolineae bacterium | reverse complement strand
ACTCCACGGTTTGTTGACTGATTTGAGTTCCCCCTCGCCGTCCGTGGTTTGAAACCCATTTATAGGGTGGTGATTTATAGCCCCGAATTTATTCGAGGGCGGCTGATGATCTAGAAGCATTGTCCAAAAATTGCGAGATATCATCATTTACGCGCAATAATTAAAACCTACCCTTATGAGAAATCCCCTTTTTCAACAACGCTTACCTCACAAAACAGCTAATATGTTACGCGTATTGCTATACTGCTTGCCATGAAAAAAGAACACATGCTCGAAATCATTTTAGTGATAGTTGTCCTCGGTCTGGCGGCATTTTTGCGACTAGTAAATCTCGCTGATAATCCCGGCTGGTATACTGACGAAGGCACGCATCTCAATATCGCCAATAATTTACTGGCGGGTCGGGTGCAATATATGGCCGTCGGCGAATCAACTTTGCTCTTTGCTCGGCTTCCGCTGTTTGAAATTTTGTTGGCCGGATGCATGGCGCTATTTGGATCCAGCATGCTAACTTTGCGCACAGTGACGGCGTTATTGGGTGTCGTCACCGTGGGGTTAGGGTGGCTGATGTTGCGGCGCACCACGCATAATCGCGTATTAGCCCTGAGCGGTGCATGCTCACTGGCGATTTATCCCACGGCCATTTTGTATAGTCGCTGGGGATTTTCGTATAACTTACTGAGCGTCTTTTTTCTGCTGGCCTTGTGGAGTTTGAGTGAATTTCAGCAAAGTCAACAGCAACACTGGCTCTGGTTGGGGGCCGTCGCTTTGGGTTTGGGGTGCATTTCGGATGTGGCGGGTTTGATACTCCTCGTGCCCTTTGTGTTGATGTTGATCTGGCTCGATTGGCGACAATTACGCTGGGTACTTCCCGTGAGTTTGGTGCCGTTTATTCTCTATCTCCTCTGGCAAATTCTTTTTGCGCCAGAAGCCTTTGTTTATGACTGGAATTATACTTTCAATCGCGTCGATGTGGCACTGCCTGACCAATTCTGGAATATCGCGCGCAGTTACACCATTTTGCTCACCCAAGATATTCGCTTTTTAGGCGGATTAGTCGGTTTATTTTTGCTTCAGCCAAAGTGGGGGTGTTGGCTTGGGCTGAGTTTCGCTCTACTCCCCATGATTTTGATTGGGCGGGTGGTGCCGCTCTATGGGTTGAGTGCGTATTATCTGATTCCCGTTCTGCCATTGATTGGATTAGGTTTTGGCGTTTTTGTGTATCAAGCCGCCGTCTATCTCTATCAACTCGATTTAAGCGATTGGCCCGCATGGCTTACCCGCGCTCAATGGTCGACACCAGCCATCCACATCGGGTTAGTTTGCATTCTGATTGGGGTGCCGCTCGTCGTAGAACTTGATGAAACGGCCCGGCGCATTCAATCCAGTTGGGTGACGCCCATCGAAACTTCATTGGTTGAAGCCGACACCGCCACATCCGCGACGGCCTATATCAATCAGCATTTGGCAGAAGGTGAAACAGTCATTCTTTCACCGACGCTGGCGTGGCAAATTGAGGGGAACGTGGTTGATTTTATCACTGCGCCTGCCGAACTCACCTCGGCTGAAACTTATCGTTTCGGCTTCGATATTGAAATTCCCCGTGACCGCTTTGTCTATGACCCACGTTATGCGTCGGCGCGCTTCGCGGTTATTGATAATCTGTGGCGCGATTGGGGTGTAAATAATGTGCCGGGTGTCGCGGCTATGCTCGACGATATTCAAGCCAATTGGACGCTCGTCTGGCAGATGGGCAGTGTGGCTATTTATGAGAATCCGAAGCCGCATTACGCTGTCAACTGAAGTCCACAGCTATGGAAATTCAAAGTACGCTGATTGGTCTGGCTCGCCAATAAAGCGGTATTATTTGCCAGTCGAGAATCGCGGCAGGCTGAAGCCAGACCGCTATGTATAAAGACAAGCATGCTAAAAGCAAGCTGGGATTCTCAGTTTAGCCTTATATGCTACGTGTTAACAGGCTTGTGTAGGGACGAGATACATTCCGTCCGTGACCCCAGATTTCGATTATTTTGGCAAACGCCATCGGCGTACTTGTTTTTTCAGGATAGGCGCAGGTTTTAACCGGCGATGTTTGTCGTCAACTTCATGACACAGGTTAACCTTATCGCTGGTGAGCGAGCCCACAACTTGTTATACTCAACTCGATGTTCAAACCCCACACCAAAGGTAATGTTCCTGTGTCAAATCTTCCCCTCTATGAGCAAGCGACGCATTGGTTAGAAACGGCAATTGGCAATCACGCCGCATTTCGCGACGGTCAATGGGAAGCCATTGAAGCCCTCGTGGTCAATCGTCAGCGCACCTTTGTTGTTCAGCGCACGGGTTGGGGGAAAAGTCTGGTTTATTTTCTGGCGACAAAATTACTCCGCGATCAGGGCTATGGCCCCACAATTTTGATTAGTCCGTTGTTGTCGCTGATGCGCAATCAGCTCGAAGCGGCAGACAAACTCGGTTTGCAAGCGACGACCATCAACAGCACCAATCAAGACGATTGGCAACTTATTGAACAGGATATTCGCGCTAACAAAATTGACCTCTTGCTGATTTCGCCGGAACGTCTGCGCAATGAGCGTTTTCAAGAAACGGTGTGGCGACCCATCGCGCAGGAAATTGGTTTATTTGTGGTCGATGAAGCCCACTGTATTTCCGATTGGGGGCATGATTTCCGGCCCGACTATCGGCGGATTATGGGCTTATTGGATGAACTCGCCGACGGCACGCCTGTTTTGGGCACCACCGCCACGGCCAATGATCGCGTCGTCGAAGATGTGGCCGAAATTCTGGGCGATAATCTCATGATTTTACGCGGCCCCTTAACCCGTCAAAGCCTCGAACTTTATGCTGTCCGCGAACAACTTTCCCAAGCCGAGCGGCTGGTTTTGCTCCGTAAATTATTGGCGCGCATGGCAGGCAGTGGCATTATTTATTGCGCCACCACTTATGATTGCCAGCAGGTCGCGGAATGGCTCCAACTCAATGGCTATAACGCCAAAGCCTATTATGCCAATGTCGAAGACGATACGGGCGAAAATCGCGTCGATTTAGAACAACAATTGCTCAATAACGAGGTGCAAGCGCTCGTGGCGAGTGTGGCTTTGGGCATGGGTTTTGATAAACCCGATTTACATTTCGTCATCCACTATCAACACCCCGATTCCATTATTAGCTACTATCAGCAAATTGGTCGGGCCGGACGGGGCATTGATTCGGCGCGCATTATTTTGTTGCATGGCCATGAAGACCGTGACGTCCAAGAATATTTTATTAACACCGCCTTTCCGCATCCAGAACAAGTGGGCCAAGCCATTGCCACCTTACGCGATGATGGTCCGCAATCGCGCAATGAACTGCAACGCTCGATTAATGCGCGCGGCTCCACCATCGACAAAATATTGCTCCATCTCGAACTCGAAGGGGTGGTTGTCAAAGAAGGGCGTCAGTGGGAATTAACGGGTCGCCAAACCGAACCCGATTATGAACGCTGGGGCCAAGTCACCGCCCAACGTTATCGCGAACTTGCTCAAATGGAGCGCTTTATTCAGTATGAAGATTGTTTGATGCGTTTTATTGCGGAAGCGCTGGATGATCACACGGTTGATCAAAATTGTGGGCGTTGCCAGAATTGTCGGGATACGCAAATTTATTCCAAGCCGGCGCCGGATGAAATTGAACGCGCGCGCCAATTCTTGACGCAAGAACGTTTTATTCTGCTTCAACCCCGTAAAATGTGGGTTCCGGGCGGTATTGGTGCCCGTAAAGGTAAAATTGCCGACCCGAATGCGATTGGTCTGGCGTTGGCTTATGCCAATGATGGCGGCTGGGGACGCAGTGTGCGCCTCGGCAAATTTGAGCATCAACAGTTTTCGCCTGAACTGGTCGAAGCATCGGCGGAACTCCTTACCAAATATTGGCAACAAATTGACGAGCATCCCCAATGGGTAACCTGCGTGCCTTCGTTACGTTATCCCAATCTCGTGCCGGAATTTGCCCAACAACTCGCCCAGACTCTCGATTTACCGTTTTTGCCAGCTATCGAAAAAACAGATGCGCGTCCGCCTCAAACCCAGATGCAAAACAGCTTCCAACAATTGCAAAATCTCTGGAAAGCTTTTTCGCTGGAAGGGGATGTTCTGAATGAGCCAGTTTTGTTGATTGATGATTTTATCGACTCCGGCTGGACGCTAACCTATATCGGGGCGATGCTCCGTCATCATGGTAGTGGCGTGGTGCATCCATTCGTCCTAGCTAAGACCAGTCGTTAAGCTGTTCTTTACTGAGTTCGACACACTTGTATCAATAAAGAATGAACTAACCAACCTCAAATTTTTATCCATTGCGAATTGCCCTATAATGAAGCATGGAGCAGACAGAAATGTTGCTGGGGGGCGGCCATTTCGAATGTAGATAGGGATTTGAGGTTTCAGAATGACAACGTGGCTCGNAGCTGAGGATGAACCAGATTTGCATGAAGTACTCCTGGCTTTATGTGATTTATGGAAAATGGACGGGATTGCTTTTAAAACAGGTGAGGGTGTGCTGGATTGGATAGAACACGTCGAAGCAGGTGACTTTGACGATTATCTACCGAAACTGGCCTTGCTTGATATTCGCTTGCCGAATGCGAGTGGATTAGATGTTGCCGCGCGTTTGCGTCAAACTGAGCAATTGAAAGATATGGCCATTGTTTTGATGACAGCCTATCATCTCTCGCCAGAAGATGAAACCGCCGCGCTGGAAAAATCAGGGGCAGATTTATTGATGTACAAACCGTTGCCGTCGGTCATTGAATTACGCAATATCTTGGATGAGGTTGTGACTCGTTCATCCTAATAGATTGAGCAGTTGGTAGTGGTAAAAAGTTAACGAATAGAACAGCAGACGGGATATTGTGTCCCGTCCCTACATGAATCAACTGACTAACAGGACTATGTAGGGACAGCATCAGTCACAAATTGACCACCACCGATCGGTTTACAGTGGCGGCGCATGGCAGGCCACACCGCGCAAATTGGTTGCGTTGAAATCAGCCTTGGTAAGGGGCGGCACCTGTGTCGCCCGTTTTTTTTATTGCGCACCATATCATCATTCGCAATGGAACTGGCCCCTTGTCTTGCACATGACTCAGTGGTTATCCGGTTCTGATTTCAACCCGCAACCAAAACTCACGTTATATAAAGCTTTTTAAGCCAAAAGAGCCGAATTACGCTATAATTACGATGGGTAGTTTTATAACGAATAGGCAAATTTCAGTGGCACGACGCAGACGTAAACGTTCACCTTATAATGTTCCTTCAGGCAACCCGATGTATGGCTGGGCGCTCAATAGCAGTGGGCGTCCCATCCCGATTTCGTTGGCTGAACGGGGCACGCATGATTATATATGCCCACTCTGTCATGACACCATGATTGCCAAAAAAGGCAATGTCAAACAGCATCATTTTGCGCATGATAATCAGAACGATGAATGTGACCCGGATGCGGTCGCGGAAGCGATTGCAGGTAAATGGTTGGTGCTGGCTTTGGGTAGTTTGATGGTGCTGGGTGATCCGTGTTATGTCCAATGGCATATGAATGGGCATGATCATCAAGTGAATATTTTGGAAGACGTCGCCGCCCTTGCCGAAAATCTGCCGACCGATCATGGTCTGGCTGAACTTGCCTTGCTGACGGCGGATGAGAAAATTAAGTGTGTGATTATGCTGAATCTCACGCCAATTGGACCGGACCCCGTGACGAAATTTACGGCCAACGGCGTCCCTGTCATTGTCTTGCCGACCGATCAATTCCGCAGTGGACAAATCACGATGGAATCGCTCTTTGATGATGCGGTGGTGCATGGTGGCTGGTGGCTTCAAGGTCAACCCGATGATGTGCCGCAACTGGTACTCGATCCGGACAAAATTCGCACTGTTTTGGTGGAAACGGTCTATCATCCACCCTATAAATTCTGGGCTCCGCTGGTCAATATGGGCGTGCGCGAAAATGTCTTGCATGTGTTTGACCATCTCGTCTGGC
>JBNLCD010000364.1:0-6087 GCA_050303635.1 Anaerolineae bacterium | reverse complement strand
CGACGTTTACGTTCATCGGTCCAACGTCCGCCTGCGATATTTTCGCCAGCCAAATGGATAACTGCATCAACGCCAGCTAAGGCCTCAGCCGAAAGTTGACCATCTGTAGGTTGCCAGTAAATTTCGGAATCATCAGTCGGTTTAGAGCGCATAACAGATATGACATCGTGTCCACCGGTACTTAAAAATGCTTGTAGTTCTGAGCCAACCATACCACTTGACCCGGTCATTGCGATCTTCATACGCGTTTGGTCCTTATATTTTTGATGAAGATGGATGTCGTTTTTGGTTACCTCATGACGATATTTAAAGAGTCTTGCAAATTTACTTTCAGCAAAACGTCCCCCGAGAAGTTGACCTAATGGACCTAACGGCAATTTATAGTCAATATGATCTTCTAAGACACTACCTTCACCACCATTTTGAAACATTGAGTGAGTATGGGCGTATTCAGCAAACATGCCTTTAACTTGAACATCACGAAATTGTTGACCATAAACATAGTCTTGGTGTTTAAGATGCCAGCGCTGTTTAATGGGTCCTAAAACGCTGAGGGCGAGTTCAACTTGCGCGTTATTTTTGATTCCTCCCGTGTGCTTAATGATATCTACCTGTTCCCACGCCGGAGTTAAGCGCTGAAAAGCACCGGGACGTTCATGCCAATCAAAAACTTCTTGCGGGGTGGCATCAATATGCGATTTTTGGACGAAATGTTGTTGGGTCATCAATGCCTTCCTTATGCCACTTTTTAGTTATTGAACCATATTTGTATATGATTTGCATAATACGAAATTTAATGTGAGGTTACAAGCACCTGAGCATTAGATAAGTATTTGAAATTTATTGAACGGTGATCTTTAAACAGGCGTAGTTCGGATAGATAATCGCTTGTTGATGAAGAAGAGGAAACTTTTATTATGCGCAAAATTTCTATATTTCTTTTGGGGATACTGTTTATCCTCAGTTTTTTGGCTTATGCTCTAAGTTCTACACCCGCTTATAGTGCGCCTCCCCTGCAAACCACGGCAACCCCCGAAGACGAACCTGTGACCGCTGATGATGGGAGTGTAGTCCCCGGCGATTATGTTGGCACTATTTTTTCCGATGGGATCCAGCGTCAATATTTTCTCCATATTCCCACTGGTTATGATGAATCGACTCAAATGCCTCTGTTAATTAGTTATCATGGATTTACGGGCGATCCTTTTTCTCACGCTCGCTATACCGGCTTTTCTGAATTGGCGGACAAAGAAGGCTTTATTGTCGTCTATCCGGCTGGCTGGCAAGCGGGGCCTGATGAACCACTCGGTTGGTTTTCCCACGCCAATGCCGAAGATGAATTTGTTGATGATGTACGTTTTACGCGTGACCTCATAACATTCCTATTAGATAGTTATGCCGTTAACCCAGCACGGATTTATATTTCTGGATTTTCGAATGGCGGTGGCATGGCTAATCGCATCGCGTGTGATATGTCTGAAGAAGTTGCCGCCGTTACGGCAGGTGGCGGTACCCATCTTGATGAAGATCTTTGTGAAGCAACCCGTCCCGTTCCCATTTTGGGACTACATGGTCGCAACGATGACGTTACACCTTATGACGGTTTGCCCGGTGTCTTAGAAGCAATCCCTGAATGGGCCATGGAATGGGCCGAACGCAATGGTTGTTCGCCGGAACCCTCTGTTGACGTTGACCAGAACTTGACAATGGAAATCTGGCAAGATTGTACCGATGATGCGACGGTCGCGCTTTATACATGGGATAATTGGGGTCATCAGTGGCCCATAGATGGTGCCGAAATTGTCTGGAATTTTGTGAAAGGCTATACCCTGCCCCAAGAATATGTTGATGCACGGGCTGAAGCAAATAATATTGCGAAACCGGGTGATTATGGCGTCACGATTACTTCCGGTGGATCGTCACGTTCCCTTGCTTTGCATGTGCCCGAAGGCTATGACGGGACCACCGACTATCCTTTACTCATCAGTTTCCATGATTATGGGTCGAGCGCTGTCGGGAATGCCCAAATAACCGATTGGCTAAATAGTACGTCAGATTATATTGTGGTTTTCCCTGAAGGACGCGGTAATCCATTGGCTTGGTTTACTGAATCTGAAGTACCTGAAGGATTTGCTACCGACACCCAATTTATTGTGGACATGATTGCGCACCTTGATGAAGATTTGGCAATTGATACGGATCGTGTTTATCTCGCTGGGTTTTCGCTGGGCGGGGGCATGGTCCATCGCGCAGGTTGTGACTTAGCAGATCACATTGCCGGAATTGCAGTAGTTAATGGTGCGCATTGGGTTGGTCTAACCTGTGAACCTTCCCAAGCTGTACCTGTCTTGGCTATTCATACGCTCGACAATGAAACGGTGCCCTTTGATGGTTATCCCGATACACTCGAATCTATTCCGACTTGGATGAGCACATGGGCCGCCAATAATGGCTGTGATGCAGAACCTACGGTTGAAACACGCGCCGATGATGTCACGGTCGTGACAGGTCAAAACTGCAATGCGCCCGTGCAATTGTATACCTATCCAACAGGTGGACATACTTGGCTTCCTGAATTGTTTAATCCGATCATTCTAGACTTTTTCAGCAGTTTAGCTGAATAATCCCCCTAAAAAAATCCCGCTCTCATGAACCTGAGAGCGGGATTTTTCTTTTGGTTTAATCGCTAGTTTGGTTGTTTAGCCTTCTTGGAAGGAGGGGAGTTGGATCTTGAATGTTGTCCCGACACCCTCTTCACTTTCAAACCAAATTTTACCACCCATTGCTTCGATATTGGCTTTGGCCAGATACAAGCTTAAGCCATAACCAAATTCTGCGATGATTTGGGGTTGGCGGGCGCGTTGGAACGGCTTGAAGACACGATCTGCTTCTTTGTCGCGAATACCGAAACCTAAATCTTCAATTTCAAGCTGGATTTGGGAGGCACCTTGAAGATTTTGTCCTTTGAATTTGATGGGACTGCCATCTTCGCTGTACATCACGGCATTGCGCAGAACATCCCGCACAATGTGTTCCAAATAGGTTTTGGAGACATGCACATATAATCCAGCCGAAATATTGACATCAATCCGATCACGCAAATCGCTTTTCAATGGACGTTCGGTGAGGGGTTGTTCGGCAATATCTTCGAGAAAATCTTCGATAAACATCTGTAAATTGATTTTCTTTTTCGATTGCATCACACTCTCACGCAATTGCCCCGTACGGATAATTTCCAGACGGTGGAGTTGCACGAGAAGATTTTGTAAGCGATACATATCTTCAGACATAAGTTCGGAAAAGCCCAAAACACGTTGGGCTAATTGATCTGCATTCATGGTATCAGGACGTTTCTTGGCCAAACGGATAATTAAATCTGCATGACCTTTAGTCCGTCCAATTGCCATACCTGCTTCTGACCGAAAAGTCTGCATTAGCTCCATGAGCGGCGTCCAATCAGGTTGTTCAAGACAAACCATCAACAAGCTCTGATTGTCGTCACCATGAATGGCGGAAGCCCAGCCGGGCGTATAGGCGTTGCTCATTAAAATATTGAAGCGAACGGGGTTTGTTTGCCGGAGCGCTTTGGCGCGGATTTCTTCAGCAGTGATATTTTCGTCGCTTTTGCCAGCATCAATCAGCATGGCGCACGCTGACCATCCTTCACTACGCATGACAACCAAATCTGCTCCCAGAATTTGCCGAGCGACGGCATTATCAAAGAGCAAATTGCCATCCATATCAAAAATCAGGACACCATCACCCAAGCTATCTAATATCTGTTGTGTCGTTGCGTTTAATTCATTGCCCATATGTGGATAGCCAATCAATAAAGCCGAATATAATTACTCTAGATATTACCCCGCTCCTTGCACTCCTTCAACCATATCCTTCCAAGTACTTAAATTCTCAATTGATTACAACCACAAAATTAGTCTAGTCTCGACTGTTGAAGTCGCTGATTTTGTGTTATTTTTAGGGCATATTTAGTTGCTAATTGGAGATTGATGTGGATGCTGGGCAAACACGTTAGATATATTGGAACTGTTATCTTATTTTTAGTCATGGCGAGTCTGGCCTGTAATTTTAATCTTGGCGAGACCAAACTTGAATCAGTCAAAATGGCACGGGATGAGCAAGGCAAGAATCCCACCAGTGCGTTTGCCTCTGAAGATGATTTTTTTGTTGTTTTTGATCTAAAAAATGCCCCGAATGATACTCAAATTCGGACTGTTTGGTACGCCGTCGATGTTGAAGGTATCGAGCCGAATACTAAACTCGGTGAACAAGAAATTGAAACAGGAAGTGGCGCTAGCTATTTCAGTTTGGCCAATGCCCAGCGTAATACCTTGTGGGGTCTGGGCAAATATCGGGCCGAGGTTTATGTGGACGGCGACAAAACCGAAACCTTAGACTTTATTGTCAATGTTCAGCTCAAAGAAGCCTATCTTTCAACGGACGAAGGTGGTTCAGAACGTAATGCGGTCTTTCCGCCCGATGCCACCATTTACGCGAATATTGAAGTTAAAGATGCCCCTGAAAACGAAGCTAACCTAAGTATCACGTGGTATCAAAATGAAACGGTACTGTCCAGCGAAGAAGTGCTGGCCGGGACGGGTGGGAGTGTAAGTTTTAGCTTCGATCATGAAGACCTATTTGATTTAGGTGATTATCATGTCGATATCGCGATTGATAATGAAGTTCAAGATACACTCACCTTCTCCATTACGGTCCAAATCTTGAACCAATACTTAGCCAAACAACCTGAAGACGAAACTGAGGCAGATACTTTCTATTTGGGAGAAACGCCCTATGTTATTCTCGATGTAGCTCCATCTCCCGAAAACGATGTAACGGCTGAAGCAGTTTGGTATGTGGCGGGTGAAGATGGCCGGATTGAAGCAGGTACAACCCAGGTGGCTGTCGGAACAGGCGGCTTAGTGACTATCGAACCGCCAACAGATCTTAAATTTGTTGAAGGTCGTTATATTGTTGAGGTTTTTGAAGGTCAAGCGCGTTTAGCCAGTTTACGGTTCTCCTTTGAGCAAATGCCCGAATCACCATTTGCCGGCGGCTAGACCGGTTTTCTAAATTAAACAAGACACTGTAAGGCGAGTGAGGCATCTCATTCGTCTTTTTTATTAGCTGGCAAAAATTTAATCAAAAACGGAGCGTGTTTTGTTTATGCATCGAGTCGCTCTGTTTTGAGCGTATATAGTTATAGATGAACGCTTAATTCAAGGAGATGTTTACGATGCGACGTGTTTTCTTATATGTAATTTTAGGTGTCCTGCTCGCGAGTTTGGTTTTGCCGCTGGCTCCTGTTACGGCCAGTGATGATATTTTCTATACCACGCAACCCGATACACTAGCTGTATTTTTGAACAATATCGCTTATGCTCAAGATACTTTGCAATTACCCGCTGATACCGATGTGCAAATCATTTTGCCCGACCAGATTTTCCGCAACACCTTGCTGGTCTATGAAAATGATGCACGCGTCCAAACGTATCGGCTTAACTATAGCAATGGGCGCAGTATTCTGTATTGGACAACTGGCACAGATACCGATTTGCGCGAAGTGCGGTTGGAATATTTGATGTCTGGCATTTCATGGACACCCAAATATGATATGTGGATTTTAGACCCCGAAAATGTGCAATTTGATTTCTTCGCGGAAATTCAAAATAGTTCGCTGAAGCTGGAAGATGTCGATGTGCAATTGATTGCCGGGCGCGTGGATACTTCCCAAGCCTTGAGCACAATAAATACTGTTACGACCAATCAATATATTGCGGGCTATGTGGAAGATGGCATTATTGATGGGGATTTAAATCAACCAAGTTTGAATGGTAGTGCAGATATCCAACATATTTATCAAGCCGGTATGTTGACTGCTGACCCCGGTGATTTTATTTACACGTCTATGCTTCAAAAACAATTTGAAGCTCGCCGCGTATTCTTGTGGAATGCCAATAGCGATCAAGAAGTAACCTTGATTTATAAAGTCAAGAATGACAGCGAATTGCCCTTAGCTCAAGGTACGGTCCGATCCTATGAAAACGGTCTCTTCCTTGGCAGTGATTT
>JBNLCD010000363.1:0-6109 GCA_050303635.1 Anaerolineae bacterium | reverse complement strand
CCCGATATGATAAGCTAGTGTCGCCGAAATGAAAATGAAGCCACAACTTGCGGTGGCTTCATCTTTTTTATGGAAATTATGCCTTGTTATAATTGGGAAGTTACCGGATCAGTTCAACCCTCGATTAGCCCTTTAACAATGGTTTTCAGGACCTTGCCCATCCGAAACTCGCGTTAAATATGAACTAGGATATCGTCGAGGGGCTTCTTAGTGATATCGGGCACCGTCGCGTCTTCCGCCGGATAGCCAACCGGAATAACCACATAGGCGCGCTCATTTTCAGGCCGATTGAGGATTTCACGGAGAAAACCCATGGGGTTGGGGGTATGCGTTAACGTGGCTAATCCCGCCAAATGCAAACTTGCAATCAACATCCCGACCGCAATGCCCNCCGACTCGTTCACATAATAATGTTTGACTTTCTGCGGTGCGTCATGGTGCTCATCTTCTTTGAAGCCATAGGCTTGCGCAAAGACAACAATCAAATAGGGCGCATCTTCTAAGTGTGGTTTATGCCAATCTGTGCCAAGCGGAGCCAGTGCTTCTAGCCATTCATCGCTCATCCGGTTTGCATAGGACTCTTTTTCTTCTTCTTCCGCCGCCCGCCGAATTTCGCGTTTAACTTCTGGATCGCTCACCACCACAAATGTCCACGGTTGTTGGTTGGCCCCCGACGGTGCAAGTCCCGCCGTCGCAATAGCATTTTCTATCAATTCAAAAGGGACTGGGTCGCTGGAATAATCACGGACAGTCCGTCTTTTCTGCATCGTTTCGTAAAATAATTTCGATTGAGTCAATGCTTCATCAGGGGATAAACGTTGATAGTCCAATAGACTAAAGGTGCCGAGCTTTGCCATTTCGTACTCCAAAAACTAGCTTCATAATTTAGCTAAATAGCTGTAGCAGACTTGGTAACTATCCCAAAAATCTCTGTGTCTAATTGGGGGATGAAAACTAGACACAGAGACTAGATCGGCAGATTGGCTAATCTATGAACGGAAACTCACTAAGCAAGAAGGAGGGCAGGCGTAATACAATATTCCATAGATTAGCTGACCCAAGTCTGCTACGAACAGCATAAAACTAAGCAATACCTCGCATTGGGGCGAAGCTAGACATTGCGACGAAGTTAAAAAATTTGATCCTACCAATAACGTCTTGTCCAGCCATGCAATGCTTATCTTTAATGATAGAGAAAAATTAGCCGCAACGACATAACCGATGCAATTTGTTTGGCCTAATATTTTTTGGTTTAGAAACTTTTAACGGGGTCTCTCTAATGAAACAAAATTATGTGAAATTCTGTACAAACTTGGGGCACTTTTCCCGATAGCCACTCCAAACTCACGTTATAATGAAATTGTTGATAGATATTTTTGCCCGCTATGCCTAACGAGGTCACGCCATGGATTTTAATCTGTTTGATACACCGCTGATTCGCCAAATTCTATTTTATCCGCGTCCTGCCAAACCGATGCCTGAACCGCGCGCTAACATCGTGGATGGCACAATTCCGGTGGATGATGTGGTGCTCGGCTATCGTCTCTTCAAAAATAGCGACCTCAACGCCCCGCTCATGCTCTATTTTCATGGCAACGGCGAAATTGCGCCGGATTACACCAGCTTTGCCCATGAATTTCTCAACTTGGGACTGAACTTGTTGGTGCTGGATTATCGTGGTTATGGCTGGAGTACGGGCGAACCGCGTGTGAAATATCTGATTGAAGATGCGGAAAAAATCATGGAAGCTTTGCCTGCCTTCAAAGCGGAGCATGGCCTGACCAGTGACAAACTGATTGTTTTTGGACGTTCGTTGGGGAGCGCACCAGCTACCCATGTGGCCTATACTTTTCCCACAAAACTAACAGCATTGGTTATCGAAAGTGGCTTTGCCCAATTGCCACCCCTGATGGCGAGTCTGGGTCTGCCGGTGCAATGGCAAGCCAATTTGCCAGATCCCATGGGCAATCTCCGCAAAATGACCGAGGTCAAATGTCCGGTGCTGATTATTCACGGTGAACGCGATACCCTCATTCCCATCGCCAATGGTGAGAAAATGTACGAGGCGACTCCTAGTGAAAATAAAAAACTGGTGCGACTGGCCGGCGTAGGTCACAATGATTTATTGTTGCGCATCGATGAATATTTCGGGGCCCTGCGTGGCTTTTTGAATAGTTTAGGGTAGATTGAAAGCAAAGCGGAGGGGATAATACGTTTTAACTAAATAATCCGGGTTATTCCGCGAAGGCCCTCACCCCTCAATCCCCTCTCCCACGGGCAGTCGCAGGGCGACTTGTAGGCGAGGGGAAGCTTAACCTGAGTTCGCCTAAATTTACCATGTCCGCCTATATTATTTAGGGGACTAGGTTCCCCCTCTCCTAATCTTTTCATTTGGGAGAGGGGGTCAGGGGGTGAGGGCCATAACCCGTATTTAATTGTTAAACTTCATCATCCCGTCCGTGACTACCTATCCCGATTATATTTTAGCCCCTTGTCATGGAATCAACACAGCAATCATCGCTTTTCCACATACGGTGATTATAAATATATTCAGCTAAACAAAAAACGCCCGCCTGCAATGCAAGACGAGCGTTTCGTGTTAACTGATTGTTTTTAGGCGACTAGCGCCACTTATGGCTATTCGCGACCATCGTCCAAATCGTTATTTGCGAGGAAAACGCTTGGATCTAAATCAGGATATTGTTCAAAAACAAGCACCCAATCGTGTTCGGCGGTTTCATACTGAGTAATCACTTCTTCAACATCAACCTCCGCTAAGGTAGCAATGATATAGAAGCGTGAGATTTCAACAATATCATAGCCACGCTCTTGTAATTCCACCAAATCCGGATATGCAACACCATACGTGTCAGCGATAATCAGCAATACAGAATCACAGGCGTCTTCGCAATCAACAACAATGATCACTAAATCATTGTCCGTAATCACAACGGCACTTTCACCTTCACCACAGGCTTCTTCAAAATCGCCATGCGCTAAATGGGCAGGCACCGCCGCCGCGCCAACTGTGATGGTGTGCGCATTGCCAGTATTGCCGGGTGGAATATGACAAATGGTGACAAAGCTCGCATCTTCATCAATCTCGCCGTCAAGGATTTCGAGTTCAGTTGCTAAAACGCGACCATCCGGTAACAGTTCGCCATGTATCTCAACAAGGGTGCCATCTTCTAATTCCAAGCCCTCAAGATCGATACCAATCAAGATAACAATCGTCGCGTCATCAAGCAGGAATGTGCCAAAATCTGGATCATAGCCGCTGACTTGGCCATTCAGATCAATCCAAATAGATAAGACTGGCATATCATTGGTTTCGGGTAATTCGGCCTCAAGTGTTATCCAAATAACAAGGAAATGACCGTCTTCAAGTAGATATCCACGGACGACAATCTCATCACCCGGCGCCAAATCGAAATCAATATCATCATAAAGAATCAAGACGGTACCATCTTCGAGAACAATAATGCCTGTGGTGGCATCATAACTCGCGACGATTCCGCTCAAATCACTATAGGTCCGCTCGTCTTCGTCATCTTCATCATCCTGATTCGCACCACACGCGCCTTCAGTGTCGCCGTGCCCTAAGTGGGCGCTCAGCGCATTCTGATTGACGCTCTTGGTTTCACCTTTATGGCAAATCGTGACTTTATTTTTGCCACCCTTACCACCTTGAGCATGTGTGGTCATCATCGGAACACTGAGCATCACGACCAACAACATGAAAGTTGCCAGCTTCAAAAACCGTTTAATCATCATCGGAAAAAATTCCTCCCTTAAATTTTGTTGATTTCCCTTTTGCCAGGAATGATGTACTGGTTCAGTAAAATAACCAGCATTTCCCCTTTCCTGCTTAGCGGGTTAACATCATTATACACTCCCAAAATGGAAGATCTGACAGACTCCACCCTATGGTTAGGGTATTAATATTATACAAAATTTAAAATAAACTTTTGTTAGAGGCTTATTCATAAGTGTAGACAAGCAAGAACCACCTCGCTTTGAGATGGTTTTTACGTTGCGTCGGGATCATTAGCCTAATAATGCTTGGGCCAGTTTCGGCAGTGATATATCAAACCGATAACTGGTGCTACTATGGCCATCGGGGAATTCTTCATATTCATGGTCAATCTTGAGTTCTTGCCAGCGCCGATGCAATAAACGCGCCCCCACCGCGAGATTATATTCATCGAAACTGCCCACTTCGAGGAATAGATAATTCAAATTCCGTAACGCTTGTTGATGCGCGTCCACTTCGATCATCCGTAAAGGATCAAACTGTAACCAACGTTCCCACACCGATTCAATAAGTGCGCCTGTCTCCATATCAATCGGTGGGTCAAAGCCCAAGGGATGTTCAGGATTCGGCGCATAAGCCATGCTATACATAGCCGTGTGAATCGCTTCCCAGAAGCCGCCGCGTTTCGGGTGGATTGTCGGAATTTGTTCAATGAATTCAGCCAAACCCCCATATTTACTGACTTGCCCATGCAAGCGTGACAGGGCTCCCATTGCGGTAAATTCCCAATAGACGTCGGGAGCTTTCGCTGAGACTGCGCCGAATAAATCAGGATGCCGCATCCCTAAACATAACGCTCCATAACCGCCGCTACTATGGCCAATCAAACCACGGTGAGTGCGACTGGGCAAGGTGCGGAATTGGGCATCCACGGCGGGCACAATTTCATTCAGAAAATAGGTTTCGTAATTGCCAATCGGGGAATCAATAAATTGTGCTCCGCCAAAACGTGTCCAGAAATCTGGCAAGGCGACAATCACGGGCGGCATCGCGCCACTCGTAATCAATCGGTCAAGGCGTTGCGGCAATGTCTCATCATATTGATTCCAGCCCACATAATAATAATGATTGCGTGCATGGGCGGGCAAAAAATAAATCACGGGATAGGCTTGCGCGGAGGCATCATAATCGGGCGGCAAATAAACACTGAGTTCGCGAATATACGCATCGCCTAGACGGTTGCCTTGGAGCGCTGTACTTTCAATCGTCATAAGTTCAAGACGGCTTGGTGTGGTCATGAATGGTTTTCCCTGTAATTGACTAAATATAAGCAACCATAACGTGAGATTTATAAATTTGACAAGTTCAGCTTAATTTGTTTCGGGTATCCGCTCCCCCAAAATACAAAAACGGATGCGTTTCATAAAACGCACCCGTTCCTGGATTGGAAGAAAGGTGTAGTCAGAGTTTAGTCCAAGAGTTCAAGGATATGGACAACAGCCGTACTGCCGAGGCCACCCAAATTAATCGCTAGCCCGACTTTTGCATTTTCGACCTGATTGTTGCCCGCTTTGCCTTGGAGTTGAAGCGCTAATTCGGCGATTTGATAGACGCCGGTTGCGCCATACGCATGACCCCGCGCTTTGAGGCCGCCAAATGTACTAATCGGCAATTGACCATCTAAGTTGATTTGAGCATTTTCGGCCAATTTCCAGCCTTCGCCGCGTTTGGCAAAGCCCGCCGCTTCGAGTTGGAGTGTGGTCATGATGGTATAGGAATCATGTAATTCGGCCACATTAATATCCACAGGCGATTTACCCGCTTGTTCATAAGCACGTCCGGCGGCAGTATTGACCGCTTGCAAATACAGCATATCTTCGCGCTGGGTAATGGTGAGAGCATCGGTTGCGGCGGCGCTTCCACTGATTTGGACAGGTTTGGCGACCAAATCACGAGCGCGTTCACTGGCGGTGATGATAATCGCACATGCGCCATCCCCGTCCGGTGCACTATCAAATAAACTGACCGGTTCTGAAACCATGGGAGCTGTCGCAAAACGACCCGGTTTAATCAAATTGCGGAACATGGCTTGCGGATTTTTGTTCCCGTTAGCATGGGCATTGATGCTGAAACCTTCAAATTTGCCCAGATCAAGATCGTAGTGGTGCATATAACGGCGCATCAAAAGACCCGCCATGGTGGTGGGGGTGGCCCCTTGAGCGGCTTCATAGTCGGCATCGAGTGTGGTTGCTAAGGCCGAATTCCGAATCGCGCCAATCGCATCCGTCATTTTTTCGACACCAAGCACCATGACCGCGCGCGCAAAACCACTCGCCACCATCATCACGCCTTGAC
>JBNLCD010000362.1:0-6111 GCA_050303635.1 Anaerolineae bacterium | reverse complement strand
CATTTAAGCATTTGTCCGCTATAATTAAATCGTTGTATAAAATTAGTTAATTGAAGACTACCTTATTCCCTATCAGAATGGCAAGTTTGCATGCGTACATTTACGATTATTGATGACCGATTAATCACACCTTTCAATGAACCCGCCCGTAATTTAACGGTTATTGGACCGGACGCTGTGCCGATGTTCCTCAAATTTCATCAAAAAGAAGTCACGGCGCGGGCATTAGGTCCTTGCCCCGTGGAAGAAGATTTGAATGATATTTTAGATTTGCGGCGGGCGCTGGGGATTCAACGGAAAGATGTGAGCGCGACAGATGAAATTTTCGTCTATCGTGACAATATCTATTTTGATGAGGAATTTGTCAAATACTTTTTGCAGGCGGCGCGTGAAGTAGGCCATCCCTGCCAAGCGGTTTTGCCGAGTGATGACCCGGCATGGATGCGGTATACCATACCCCTAAGCAGTATGAAGCGGGTTGAGCCCCGCAATGGTCCCGCTTATTATCCGGTGCAAATCTGGTATTTCCCGCGTGGTTGGGAAGAACCCGATTCGTGGGTACCGCTGGCTGTGCCATCCGATGCTCTCGAAAAGGGCTATTACAACATCCCCGACAGTATGACCAATATTAAGGTCGATACGATGGATGCAGATGGTGGTGAAATCCAGAAAGATCAGGATTTAACCCACTATCTTTCTGAACGCACCTGTGTGGTGGTGGAAAGCTGGGTGCATCTGTTTAATGCCTCTGTTCCGTTGGGAACCTTCTCGATGGGGAGTCGCTTTGAAGAAAAAATTTCTCGTCAAAATTTCCTCGCTCTGCGTTTATTATTCCAAGCAATTTTGGAGCAAAAACAAGTTTTATCCAGTTCGGCCTTGGTCAAGGTAGGTGCGGGTACGGATATTCACCCCTCGGCTAAGATTTTTGGCCCGACAACCATCGGCAAGAACTGTACAATTGGCCCCGGTGTGGTGATTGATAACTGTGTAATTGGCGATAATGTGAATATTGCGCAAGGGTGTCAATTGATGCTGAGTGTAGTAGGTAATAACTGTTTCTTGCCTTTCCGGGCGGCGTTGTTTATGACGTTGCTGATGGAATACACGATTGTGGCTCAAAATACCTGTTTGCAAATGTGTGTGGTTGGGCGGAATAGTTTTGTCGGGGCCGGGACAACCTTTACCGACTTCAACTTGCTTCCCTCACCGATTCGTTCCTTGAATTATCGGGGTGATTATGAAGATATTCGGCAACCTGTGATTGGTGGCTGTGTGGGCCACAACTGCCGGATTGGGGCCGGGATGATTGTCTATCCGGGTCGGGTGATTGAATCCGATACAATTTTGGCGGCTTCGCCAGAACGACGCGTTATTATGAAGGGGATTACTTATGAACAAAGTGATCACCATCATCTCGCGCCACGGATTTCCAAGTTGCACAAGCGGCTCTATGAACGCGGCGATATTATGGACGAAAGCGCCCTTTTGGATGAGTGGACTTAAAATAATCTTGCTAGCATGAGTTTAGGGGCTAGAAACCCTTGTTAGGCGGAAGTGAAAACTTCCGCCTTTTTGTTTTGAATTAGCTTTCATAATCACGCGCACAACGGAAACCTAAATCGGGATAAGTGACATCCGCTTGCCAGAAATCACGATAGGTCGTGCGTAGCGAATCGGTGTCACTGACCCAAGAACCGCCACGAATCACGCGATTTTTCTTCACGGCAAGGGATTCGCGGCCATCAGCAGGATTATATGGATAGGGTGCGTAGGCGGTGCTCACCCATTCCCAGACATTGCCACTGAGATCATACGCGCCGACCCAAGACTGACCCTGAGGATAACTGCCGATCAGCGCGGGTGAATCAGCATCATTGTCGGTTGGGCAATCTTCAGCCGAACATTTCAGCGCGTTGGCATTGAATTCATTACCCCACGGATAGAGAAGATTTTCGGGGCCACGCGCGGCATATTCCCATTCCGCTTCAGTCGGCAAGCGAGCTTGACGGTTGTCGTTGCAAAAGGCGAGAGCGTCAGCCCAACTGATCTCAGCATGAGGTAGATTGGCATTTGAAGCGTCATTTTCGGCATTACCTGTGAGTTGATTAAATTGAGTGTTGCTGACTTCATATTGATCTAGCCAAAAGGGTTCATCGAAACAAATTTCGGTAACGGGTTGTTCAAAACTTTGACCAGTAGTGGTACCCATCGTAAAACAACCCGCCGGGACTAAGACCATCGGTACAGTGAAATCGTTATAGTCAAAATTTCGAGTAACTGGTTCCCAGTCGCTGTTTTGCTCAAGTGAATTGGTGTTGTTTGAGTTTGGTACATGATGATGATGTTTGTGACCTATTTTTTCGCGGATAGAACAGCTCATTAACAACATACTCAACATCATAATAATGATAAGTGTATGCACACGAATTATTGGCATTCATTCCCTCCTTGGTATGATATTAAGACAATAATTATTCTCTTTGAGCATACGTAAAAACTGAGGGTACTGTAAAGACTGACAAGTTTTGTCATCAGTCCTTACAGCATCATCTTTATGAAAGTATGAGACACTGGCGGTCTCTTTTACGTTATTGGGGGATAATACACAAGGTTGGACGGTCTGGGGTTGCTTGCGGACATTGGCGGCGTTGACCGTCGGTGGCGCTATCAACATCAAAGTTCCATAACCAAAATGCCGCAGTTTCGGCTAAATCACGTTGGGCAATTACAAAACAGGGTTGTGGGGGCGTATCGAGACCATCTGGATGATTGGTGGTTAGCATAATGCATTGACCGGGAGCTAACTGAGTCACATCCCCGATAATTGTCTCTGGATTTAAAAATACAGCCGGATCGCCAAAGGTAAATTCAATACCGTCTTCGCTGAGCGCTGGATTGTTATTAATAATGGGGGTACGTCCGGTAGGCATCCATTTATCAGTGGACTGATTGATTATGGTTATGGCATCAGTTGTATAAGCAAAATAGAGATATTCTGTGATGTCTTGCGCGGCATTTGCACCATCAAGATAAAACTCACACTGAAGTGGATTATCTTGATTACTGGTATCGGCGGCAGGACAGGTGACTCTTTCGACGCCATCTTCTAATACAACAAAACTTTGTACACCATTTGATTGAGTCCAAAAATGCTCGCCGGGTTGAGTATCGGTAAGAAAGTTCTGAATAAATTGACATTCTTCTACCCCTTTGGGCCCGTTCCGTGGAACAGTCCAAACTTGCATACATTGGCGGCTTCTTAAATTACTGGCCCAGCGTGTTGCCGAATAAGATGTTGATGTTCCCTCGGTTGAAGTAAATCTGACTCCGGCGACATCAACCACATTCTGCGTGAGATTAACCATCGTTAGATCATTATCATCATAGATAAGCTTCATATTGGCCGGACGGAGCGTACCCACATCAACAGTTGTCCCTCGCTCAACTGATGTGTTGGCTTGTATCGATTGTGAACTAATAATATTCGGGGGCTGACTAGAAGTTTGTGTCCATACGGTTACCTGTTCTACGCCGAAGCGTAAACCAATAGCATTTAATAAAGCGGCGGCTTCAGGTATGTTCAGACCCGTTAAGTTAGGTACAACCACTGAACCCTGTTGGGCTGATGCGGATGGAATATGGAGAAGGGGTAACATGAGAACCATAAAAATACAAAACATTCTTCTCATCATAAATTATCCTTAAAAGTTAAAGAAAGGTTGGTCACTATTAACTATAACGCCATTATTGTTAGAACGTTACAACAAAATTTAGTGTAACGTTTTCGATACTTAACCGTTTTAACCTTTGAATTAGATGCAAACATGGCAGTAGTTCATTTGTAATATCAAGATTGCTTGGGAGCCCAAAGTACAGCCAGTGTATTTTGTAGATATCATTTTTACAATAATTGATTAAGAGGAGGGCTACGATCTGCTAATGTGTCAAAACCGAAACCATTCACTCAATCAGCCAAAAAACGAGGTTACCTATGTTTAAAATACCGTATCGTTTCATTCTCATCGCTCTAATATTCAGTATGGCATTGCCTGCCATGCCTCCGCCAGCCGTTGAAGCACAAGATGGAAGTGGCTCTCAACTGCAATTTACCGGTACCGTGGATGATATAGATGACACATTTGTCACAGTTTCAGGACTGACCGTAGATACCAGCCTTGTTACCATATCAGGTGCTGATTTAGAAGTTGGTATGACTGTAACCGTCATCGGCGTCTATGATGGCACGGTAGTTGTGGCCGCGGTCGTCATTGTCGTGACGGATGCACCGCCATCCGATGTGCCACCGGCTGATGATTCTGGAGACGATGAGGGAGACTCGACTTCAGATGAAGGCTCAGATGATCAAGGTGAAGATGAAGATGAGGACGACAATACAGAAAATGGCCCCATTATTGTAATCGAGGGCCCAGTTCAATCCATTACGGTTAATGTCATCACCATCTTTAATATTGATGTTCAAGTTGAACCCGATGATCCAATTTTAGAAGATCTGCAAATCGGTGATTATGTGCGTATTGCGGGTTATACTGATTTTGGCAGTAGCACAATTATCATCGTGGCGGTCACTGTTGTGATTGTAAATATCAACATCATAGTTGATGGAGGTGGATTACCCGCCAATTGCAAGCGCACGGCGAAGGGCAAGATTACTTGTAAGCGCACCGAACGCTAATATTATCGCTATATAGACAGTAACAGGGGGCTCATTGGCGGCCCCCTATTTTACTTTTATGAGAGGAGTACTCTATGCACGTCAAATACAGTATTAAACCCAAACAAGTATTCATCGTTCTGGCTATTCTGGTGCTTGTTTTGACGGCGCAGAGTTTATTCACTGAATACCTCATTGAAAATACCTCTCTAAAAGATCAAGGCGATAGTGTGATCGTACTTGTACTAGACCTTTTTAGTGTCAATCTTGAAGAAAGCATTCCCACCTGGTTTGCGACGATAATTTTATTTGTTGCCTCAATTCTATTGGGACTGATTGCGCTCCACAAAAGACAAGAGAAAGATCTGCATAGGCTCTATTGGGCAGGTTTGGCAGTTATTTTCATGTATTTGTCGATGGATGAAGGGGCTGTTATCCATGAAATTCTGGCTGATCCTCTGCAACAAAAATTTAATACAACCGGATTTTTCTATTTTGGCTGGCAATTAGTTGCTATTCCGCTCGTGTTCATTTTTGTCGTCGTTTATGCACGCTTCCTGTGGCGCTTGCCGCGTAAATTTGCCGCGTTATTTGTGCTTTCCGGCATCATTTATGTAGGTGGAGCTGTCGTGGTTGAAGGCATTAGTGCAAGTCGGTGGTATTCCCAAGGTTCAGATATGACGTATCTGGCGATTGCGACAGTTGAAGAGTTTTGTGAGATGTTGGGTGTTGTTGTTTTTATTTATTCTCTACTGACTTATATGGTGGAGATGAATTATGGATTCATCTGGCAATCCGAAGACGCGGAAGCAGTTGCGGCAACAACTGAAGCAACGGCATGGCCCAGCAATTTACGGTTTATAGTGGGGGGTGTTGTTTTGCTTTTAATTACCAATATGGCAGGGCTTGTCTGGGTGACAGGACAGGAAAACAACAATAATGAAAATAATACATCAGAAACGAACCAGTTATCACAATCTCAAGCGCTTCTTGAAACATTGGATACGGATGGTGTTTTTATTGTCGAAGTAAATGATGTTTTTAGTTTTGAGAATACTCCGATGCTGGAAATAATTGTCACCCTTCTGCCTGATTATGATGAAGTGATTGTTTTGTCGCTTGTTTCATCAGAAAGTAGTTTAATTCTGGCGGGCAATGATCTGGCCTTTGACCAAAATAGTCTGACCGAATCCCTCACGGCAATTGGCGAAACCCAATATATTATTTTTGATACGCCCGTATTAGAGGCACTGGCTCCCCAATTTCAAACAAGCGAGTAGCCTTAGCCTGACTTTGCTTTATTTACAGGTAATTTTCCCTTTGTTGGTACGTTTACAGTGGGGGGGAAGATCACCGCCATTATGGTTGCTATTATCCGTATTGTTATTGATACCTTCAGAAATTATTATTTTTACAATGAAAATAACTGTCACAGTGAC
>JBNLCD010000361.1:0-6120 GCA_050303635.1 Anaerolineae bacterium | reverse complement strand
GGATTCCGTCACCACCGATTATCATAAGCGCGGCAGTTTAGGCATGGTGAATCTGCGGGAACGCTCTGAAATGTTGCGCGGTGATTTTAATCTTCAGAGCGAAATTGGTCAGGGTACCAAAATTACCGTTGTCATGCCCTTTGATGAAGAACAAGGCGGTAGCAAGAATTGGCAAAAGCCCGAAATCGATCCCCAAGAAACGATTATGGCCAATAATATTTCCCCGGACAAAGCCGCTCCCCAAAAATCACCTGATGAAACAGGCTGGAGCGATATCCTCAGCGATATTAAACCCGATCACTAATCTCGCAAAAAAAGCCCCCGTCTATGCTTGTTCCTGACGAGGGCTGTATGAAAGGAGATTAGAGGAGGTCATTAGATATCGCGATAATCCAGCTCACAGGCTTCATCTAAATCCATCGTTTCTGCATTATGCGCTAATACATTCCATCCACAAGGGTCAAGCGGTTCGACCGCTTTGGCGGGGCTACTCTCTTCACTACCACACTTCTTTTCTTGCGCTTGCGGTGCTTCATTCCGTACAAATGCCCACCCAAAACCAAGTTCCGCACACGGATCTGGAATATTAAATTCTTCTTCAATAATCGGTGGTGGTTGCTTGGGTTCAGCTTGGGCTTCTTCTTGATGCGCCATCCCAATATTGAATGACAAGACCGAAACTGCAATTAAGACGATGGCGGCGGTTAAAGATATCAGTTCGCCTAACCACATTTGCCAATTCATTCTACGCAACATTGTTTTACGTGACATTGTGAGCTTCTCCTTAAGTCTCTTTGGGGTAAAGCATTTACCCGAATTGCCTTTCGCAACTGTTGACGTCAGTTTACGCAAGCGACGTTCGATCCAGATGTGGAAAACGTGCGAAATACATTCGAAGATTCTTAATAAGATTTAAGACAGGCTGATCAGGCAGGAGAATTCAGGCAGAAACGAATGTGATTTATCAAATAAATGGGGTATTAAAATCAGCGGGTGCGGCTAAATTACTCGCTTTTCTGAGAATGCGTTTGGGAGGCGCCCCCGATTGAAATCGCGGGCTAAGCCTTGCCAAAATCTTTTTCCCAATTATTTATACAAATCCATAGCTAAAAAACAGCGTCCTAATAAATGGACTGCGATCGTTGTCGATGAAGGTTTTAAACCCATTCATAGGGTGGTGATTTTTAGTCGTGAATTTATGCGAGGGTGGCTGATGGGCTAGTCTCATTGTGCAATAATTGAGATCGTGTACAAAACAGCGATTGAGGGCCAGCGCGCAATAACCTGAAGCATTTAACGTGAGTTTTGGATGAGCAAGGGCCTGAAGACCCTTGTTAAAGGTATAATCCTGGGGTGAACGGACGCGGTAATCTCAAAATTAGTTATAACAGGGTGGCTTTAGCCCCTTGAAGCAACTCAGCAATGATCTGCTGATACGCTCAAGTCTAAACCAAAACTCACGTTATTTAGTTAAACCACATTATGCGGTCTGTTTACGCTATAAAAAAACAAAACCCCATCGGAAGATGAGGTCTGTTTCTATTTTGAAACGAACGTAGCACGAAAATTATTCGGCCAGAAGTGCATTCAAGTGCTTCATCAAGCGGCTCTTACGACGGGCGGCATTGTTTGCGTGAATGATACCCTTATTCGCTGATTTATCTAATAAGCGAATGGCTTCGCGGGTTTCCGCGATTGCTTGGTCCTTGTCATCGGTTGAGATGGCAAGGCGAGCTGTCTTAACTTGAGTACGCGTACGTGAAGTATAAACACGATTGCGAATGCGCTTCCGTTCGTTGCTCCGAATGCGTTTGATCGCAGATTTATGATTAGCCAACGGAAACTCTCCGAATTACCTAAATTTAAACGGACATGCGCGACATTGTACCAAAGCCACCCCACCCTGTCTAGAAGCATTTGTCCTCAATTTGGCAATTGCAGTTAAGGATGGGGTAATTCGGTGATCGGTTCGGGCACAATTACGCCCGGATTTTGCCAGATGAGATATATACGATACCGGCCTGTTTGACGTCCATCGGCGCGGGACAAATCATCCGTGTGCCAGTTGCCGTCCGCATCTTGCCAACTTGAGGCATATTGAATCCCGCCCAAATCGTTATATTTATAGATGCGTGGTTCATATTCAAATTCGTCATCATAAGACAAATAGCCGAGTTTATGCGTTTCACCATCCACGCCCAAACTCGGTCCATAAAATTTTCCGCTATTGCCGACGATAAAATCACCGTTCATCGTCCAACCCGCTTGGGTGGTGATATCCACATTGATGGGTTGACCGGAGGGGAGCATGGAAGCATCCAACGGAATGGCCAACCAATAACGGACGAGCCAGCGCCCTTCAGCCCAAACCGGTGCGGCAAACCACGGATACATTGGATCGTCATAATTTTTGACAACTTGACCATCGACCGCAATCGCAAAAGCATTTTGTTCTTCAGGATAACGAATGCGCGGAATATCAACGACTAACCACGGAATCTGGCCATAAGGAATACTGGATAGAGTCATGGTTTGGCGCACGGTTTCGTTGGGTTGCATTTCCTGCGACCAATCCGACCAATGGCTATAAGCCGCGCCCACCAACAATATGCCACTAAGCACAACCGTTGCGGAACCCATCAACCCCATCGCATATTTAGACAATCCGCCCAGCAACCAGCGGGCACTAAGCACAACTACCCCACTCAATAAAATAATGCGGACCGCCCACAATAGAATAAAAACGGTGCGTGGCGCAAAGCTGTCGAGCAGAAAACCTAAATCGGCCACACTCAGCGCTAAACTGCCCAGCAGGAGCAAGGTCACTAGCCCTAGCATCCCCAGTCTCAAACGTGGCAAGCGTAATAAGCGATCAAGCCATAATCCGCTAAAGACAAGCATCACAGGCAGTTGGGGAAATAGATAGCGATCTTCGTTGTGGAATAAGGCATGTAAGCTGGAAATGAGCAAAATCGTCAGGCCTAATATCATGACGACGGGCCGTTGTTCACTGCCGATGAGCCAGATAAACCCCACTAAAGCGATCATCAAACTGATGCGATGATAGGCGAGAGCTTCGGTCGAACGGTCTAGATAAGGAAAACGGTCGCCAATTTTAGCGGCGGCATCGGCACTGCGATGCGGGTTAAAGTCATCGACATGATAACCCGGAAACGCTGGTTTCTCCCAACCGCGATAAATCCCTAAAATATTGTGCTGAATATAATAGACGGGATCGCCGCTAAAATCGCGCAAAAATTTGCCGAAGGGGTCGTCCGGCGCAGGCGGCAACCACAAAATCGGCTTGCTATTATCGTAAGCATACACTGAGCCAATATCGCCTTCAGTGGAGCGGGTACCCATGACCACATCTTGTAAATGTTCGCCAAGAGTGGGATCTTCGGTGAGATAAGCTGTACGGATGGGCCATAGCGCCAGACTGAGAAGCAAAATCAAGCCGCTCCATACGGCCAATGTCAGCGCCATGCGCTTAAAATCTGCGCGTCGCCATAAATAAAACAGGACAAGCAAAATGAGCACAATTAAAAAGGGCCGGAACAAATAAATATAGAGGCTAAATACCCAGAAACTGGTGATGCTCAAGATCAGCCAATGCACAGGTTTAATGCGTTGTGGTTTGATCTGATAACGAAAGGCTAAAATAAGACAAAGACTGCCGAAGGTGAAGAAAAATGCCGCGCCAATTTGTTGTCGCCCAAACATAAAATTGCTGACGGCCGATGGATGAAACGTCCAGATGAGGCTGGCGAAGATAGCCGCGCGTAAATTGCCCATAAAATAGCCCATGCCAAATACACAGGCCGTGGTCAGCACCATCAGCAAAATATGGATCAGCACCACGCTTTCGGTATCGGGACCGACTATCCATAAAATGAGACCAACTTCCCAACCTTTGAGATTCGGTAAATCGAGCAACGCTTCGATTGGATAAACCCAATTGGCATCCTCCGGTCCTAAACCGCGTTTCCCCGTCGCGATGACGGTATCATAACTGGCTTCACCTTCGATATAGTCGTTGAAATGGGTCCATTCATAATAGGTGGCCACTTCGGAATCATCCGCAGTCTGCATACCACAGGTGGCTTCTTCCCCAAAGGTATCACGACATGCCCGCAAAATATTGGCATTGAACATGGTGCCCGATGTCATGATACGGCGCGTATCGCCTTCGAGCAAAAAGTCGAGCGGCGCTGTTTGATAAACCATCCAACGAAAGCCAAACGCCACAACACAAATCGTGAGGCAAGCCAAGATCGCTTGATTAGAGGGGCGGCGTATCAATTCCGAAAATTTGAGCATATTGCAACCTTGTGGGCATGATAATAATGGCTAATTATAATCGCCTCCGTATCTTGGCGGAAAGCTTCGTACCTGTCAACAGGCGGCCAATTGATTTTAGCCTGACCGTCTCAGTTTAACGTTGTTTGTCGCAATTTTAGGTTATAATCAGGCAGATTTCACAAAACACAGCACGCTACGGGGGGCACTCATGCCAAATTATGCCCAGATCAAAGAACATTTTGAAACCTATGGTTTTGCCGTTGTTGAAGACGTACTTAGTCCTGCCGATATTCAAGCGCTCAAGGATGACTATACGCACCTTCTGGATGAGCGCATCCCCGAATTTTATGCCACGGGAAAAATTCCGGCGCTTTTTGAGGACTTACCATTTGTCGAGCGTTTAAGCGCGGTCATGACGCAATCCACCGAGAATCTCTTCCGCTATTTTGATATTTCACTCAATATCCAAGAACCGAATGGGCCTGTGCATTTGAGTCCGGCTGTATTTGATTTGATTCGGCATCCCGGTATTTTGGATGTGGTTGAGCAGATTATCGGCGGTGAAATTTACGCCAATCCCATTCAGCATGTGCGCATCAAACCACCCCAATTGCAGGCCGCCCATAATGCCCAACAAAGCACGTTGTTATTGCAAACCGGTTGGCATCAGGATTTGGGCGTCACGCGTGAAGAAGCCGACGAAACCAATATGCTGACAGTGTGGGTGGCGATTACGGATGCGACCAAAGAGAACGGCTGTTTATGTGTTATTCCGGGTAGTCATCGGACAGGCTTGGTCGAACATTGCCCCACCAATCAAATGACGATTCCTGACAAATTACTCAACGGCGAAAGTTTACCGCTTCCGGTCAAGGCGGGGAGTATTTTGTTATTGCATCGGTTAACCAAACACGCATCGCTCGCCAATATAACCGACGGGGTGCGTTGGAGTTTTGATTTACGCTATCAACCGATTGGGCAACCCACCGGACGTGATGAGTTTCCGGGATTTGTGGCTCGCAGTCGGCACCAGCCTGAAGCCGAACTCCACGATTTTGAGGCTTGGTATGAATCATGGATGACCGCCCGTGCACGTTTGAGTGAGGGTGAAAGTGTCGCCAAAACCCACCGTTGGGATGGTGATGCGCCCGTGTGTGCGTGATGTTTTTGCATATTAAAAAAGGAATCCTCATCCCCTGCTCTGTCATCCGGGTAGGTTTTTAATTATTTTTCACAGATGGTTCTAGCCCGACAGCCGCCCTCGAATAAATTCGGGGCTAAAAACCATCACCCTATGAATGGGTTTAAAACCACAGGTTGCGATGGTTGAAGTCCATTTATAGGACGCTGTTTTTTAGCTATGTACTTATTGGTCTGTCTCGCCAATAACGTGGTATCATTTTCCATTCGAGAAGCGCGGTAGGCTGAAGCAAGCTTGTGATTTTAGATTTATGTAAGTTTCAAACCGACTTCCTCAATTTGAGATTTTTGCATCTGGTGACCGAGCTGGCGATTGAGCAGTTTAGGTCGTTCGTCTAGTGTGGCTGGCTGAAATTTCCCTGACTTAAATTTATCAACAAGATCACTATCACCGACCATGATTTGACCCTGTCGCATGACTAAACTGATGTCGGCGCGGCGCGTGTTGATAAGTGCTAGATAGGGATTAGCTTGCTTGGATAAAATCAGCAAATCGGCTTGATGACCAACTTGTAAATGACCACGGTCGAGCAAGTTCAATAATTGGGCGGGGGCGCTGGTCACGGTTTGGAAGAGTTCGGCGGGTGAAAGTTGACCTGTCACGTGGGCGGCGCGCAG
>JBNLCD010000360.1:0-6121 GCA_050303635.1 Anaerolineae bacterium | reverse complement strand
CACCTGTCTCTAAGTCAAAACTGATAATCCGACCCCGTTTATCTGCTAGAACAAGGGTGCAGGCATTGGCTTGAATCACTTTCGCATTCAGAATTTGTTGTCCAGTAATTTCGATGTCTGTTTCCCACAGAATTTTGCCAGATGGATCAACTGACATCAAGCGATTGCGGCCATTAATACCCCACAAGATGAGATTATCATTGCTCGCCACAAACATCACACGATCACTGCGATTAACACTTAAATTCTCAATCAGGACAATAGAACTGCCATCCGGTGCCACATATTCAAGCGTGCCGGCATTCCGTAAATAAATGCCACCGTCGGGCGCAGGCGTGACATTGGTCGCTAAATCAACATCACGCCGCTCAATAAGATTCGTTTCGGCATCAAAGAGCATGAGTTGGGGTTCTTCTGTCGCAATTGCCAGGAACATATCTGTTTGCGCGATATCCATGATGGTTGGAATATCGGCATAGTGACGGACGAGGCTAGTTCCCTGATAAATATAGAGTTCATTTGCCGTATTCTGAATAAACAGATAATCACCAAAAACGATGGGTGCGCGGGCTAATTCGCCAATATTCGGATTCCATTCGCTGATATAGCCGCCAAATTGATGCCAAAATTGCAGGCGACCCTCAACGCTGGCAATAATCATTTGCTCATCATCAACTGACACTAAACCAATTGGGGAAATCGAGTCAGCTAAGCGATATTGCCAGATACGCCCGTCGTTGTTATACGCGCGGAGCCATTTATCATCAATGAAAATCATCACATTATCATTCCGAATAATAGGCTCTAAAAGAGGACCTGTTGGGTCAATGAGCGGACGATGCCATGCATGGATTTCACTTAACCACACGTGCCAATTGATGATGAATTGGCTGGGATAAAACCAACCGCGCAAGCGCGGATCAACTGACCAATAGCCGGGACCGGGTGCATTTCCCGCAAAAGAATGAATTTCAAAATGCAGATGGGGCGCAGGCCGTGGACTACCAATAGCACCCACAATATCGCCTTTAGTGACACAACTGCCATACTCAACAAAACTAATATCACCAACTTCTTCCATATGACCATAGACTGAGAAGAAAGATGTGCCATCCGCTAGCGTATGTTGGATAATCACAACGCCTTTATCTAAACCCCAACCTTCAGGATTCGAATAGGTGACCCGCCCATTGGCAATGGCATGGACAGGTTGACCAAAAGTTGTACCGGTGGCGCTAATCCAATCTTCGCCAGAATGAAGCTTGCCATCAAAACGGCCATTGGGACGCGCAAACGGTTGAATCAACGTAAATTCAGTGGTGTCCAAAGGAAAATCAATATCTTCAGGATTGGTGATGACTCCACAACCATTTTGGCGGGATGGTTCAGCATAAACCGGTGACACGGTAGGTGGGATAATAGCCAGGTTGTAAATTGCCAATAAACTGACAATCCAAATCAAACGCAGGATTTTCATATAAAAAATAGCTCCTCAGTCAGCCAAATTTTCCTCATTCCCATTAGTATAACGGGTAAGATGAAAAAATAGCTGGCAAAGGAGCTATGCTATTGGAATATCGAAGGGTGAGCGATTATTTAGAAAAAGATCGTCATGATGATCAATCGCAACACATTGATGATAAGGCCAACCAAAAAGAAGAAGGCCAAGGTGGGCGTCACCTTTTTAATGGCCCATTTAGGCATCAAATAGTCGGCAATCAAATCATCACCTGTGGGGTCACCCATCGCCACCGCTAATTTGGTCACGGGGCAACGCCATGAATTGTAGTATAGCACCACCATTTCAGTTCCTAAGACCACAACAGCGGTCCAGAATAACCATGTGTAGTGGCCGGTAATTCCGCTATAGAGAATGATGATGTCGCTGAATACAAAACTGAGGAAAATGAGGCTGTGTACACCTTTGACAAGAAGTGTTAGATAGCGCCAAAAGGTTGGATAAAGGCGACGGATTGAACTATTTGAGATTGTATCGTACATATAGAGCTCTTAACTGTTTCCATTGATTTTCATTTACATGTAATTGAATGCCTATTTGGGAGGCAACCTGCGAATAATAACACAGGGTGGCCTATCACGTTACGGTCAACTTTGTTTAAAAATTGTTTAAACGTGATGACAATTGGTTCCAAAAGGTTTATGGGGCATGAGGCAAACTGACATAAATGGCACGTCATGTGAGTCTTGGTTTAGTCTTACGCTCAGCATATTGAGATGACTGCGTTACATTCAAGGCAAGGGGCTAAAGCTACCTTGTTATGATGCATTTTGGGGTCACCGCGCGAGTACAACCCGAAGTTATTCTTTTAAAAAGGGGCTTCAGTCCCTTGCTTTGCCAAAACTCACGTAACATACATAAATCCAAATTCAACCTAAAACAATAATTGAGCAACTTGTTGGCTTTGTATTAAAGCAATTCGGCAAAATATGTTATAAACAAGCCAAGATACACTTGAAAATATTAAGGATTTTATGATGGCGAAAATGATCGGAATTTTAACAGCAGGTGGCGATACCCCTGGATTAAATGCCGCCATTCGGGCCGTGGGTAAAGCAGGCTTAAACAGTTATGGTTATCAGACAATTGGTTTTCGGGATGGTTTTCGGGGTTTGATGGAAAATCGAATTACCCGTCTCGATAGCAGTGAACTGTCTGGTATTTTAACAGTCGGCGGCACTATTTTAGGCACCAGCCGTGATAAACCTCATAAAATGCCTGTCGGCAACAAGACGCTCGATATGACACAAGTGATGGTGGATAACTACAATAAACACCAGTTGGATGCCCTTGTTTGTTTAGGTGGTGGCGGCACCCTGAAGAATGCTTATCATCTTCACCAACATGGTCTGAATGTGATCACGCTTCCCAAGACAATTGATAATGATGTGGCGGGCACCGATGTTACATTTGGTTTCGACACCGCGTTAACCATTGCGACGGAGGCGATTGATCGTTTGCACAGCACGGCTCATAGCCATCACCGTATTATCGTTGTTGAAATCATGGGGCACAATACGGGCTGGTTAGCTCTGGGTGCAGGCGTGGCAGGTGGTGCCGATGTAATTCTCATTCCCGAAATTCCCTATGATATCGAACATGTGGCAGGCTCAATCATGCAACGGCAACGCTCTGGCAAACATTTCAGCATTGTAGCGGTTTCCGAAGGGGCCATGTCGGTTGAATTAGCGAAACGTTGGCATGCCGCCCGCGCTAAGAAAGAAAAATCTGAGAAGAGAGAAGATCGGAAAGCGGCTAAGGCAGATCTGGAAATCATTGAACAAGAACGCTCAGCCAGTACGAATATCTTGACAGAAAGACTCGAAGAGTTAACGGGGTTAGAATCACGGGTTACGATTTTAGGTCATGTTCAAAGGGGTGGTATTCCCTCACCGGCTGACCGTTTATTAGCATCGCAATTGGGGACGGCCTGCGGCGAATTTATTGATCAAGGCAAATATGGGGTGATGGTTGGTCTCCGTGGTACAAAGTCTATAGCGGTTCCACTTGACGAGGTTGTGGGTCAACGTAAGAATGTCCCGCTTGACCACACGTGGATTAGCACCGCGCGAGAATTGGGTGTGAGTTTCGGCGATAAATCATTTAAGTAATGACGCATTAGCAAAAATAAAACAGCCGTGGAATTGGCAACATTCACGGCTGTTTTTTGTCCAAAGTTGAGTTTAATACCCTTGTTTGCGGTCTACCACGTTTTGCAGGGGACGATCTTCTAGATAGCGCCGGAGATTATCTTCAAACACTTCCGCCGCTTTATCATTATAGTCAGCAGTTGCACCCGCTAGATGAGGGGTCAGAATGAAATTGGGGGCATTCCACAGCGCATGATTGCTAGGCAAAGGTTCTGTGGCAAAAACATCCATGGCCGCTCCCGCGATCTTACCTGATTCGAGAGCTTCGACCAATGCGTCTTCATCCACAATGCCACCCCGTCCCACATTGACCAAAAATGAATTGGGTTTCATGGCGGCAATAATTTCGGCGTTGTAGAGATTGGCGGTTTCCTCGGTATACGGCAAGGTAATCACGACGAAATCACAATCTTTAACCATGAAACGCGTCGCTTGGGGTGGGTAAAGACGATCAAAAAATTCGCCTTCAGGATCGCCGGTGCCTTCTTGCACAAAGCCTTCTTGTTCGAGGACATTCAAATCACGTTTGGTTGCTAGAACCTTAGCCCCAAAGCTCTTGCAAAGACGGGCAACTTCGCGCCCAATCGCACCATAACCCAAAATGCCCACGGTTGAATGGCGTAATTCAGTGGGCACAAATCGCTTGTAGCGATCTTCTGACCAGATTTTTTCGCGTTGATCTTTCATCATTGCTGGCAAACGATGTCCCAGCGAAATCAGCATCCCCAGCACATATTCACCGATATTGCTGGCATGAATCCCACGGGTGCTGGTGACCATGATGTCTGGATTTTCCTCAAGAAATGGATGATGCAAAATCCCATCAACACCCGCAAAATGGCATTGGACCCATTTTATCTGTGTCTCATTACCGGCATTGGGTAAAACACCAGACGTATAAAATACTTCAGCATTTTTCAGAATGCGGTTTGGTACATCGCTAATTTGTTTGGCGGGCTGACTATGTATTTTGACACGCGGTGAAATTGCCTCAAAGCGAGCAATCGTCTCTTTATCAAATTTTATCGTCAGGACAACATGTACAGTATCTTCAGCCATTCAATCTCACTCTTTGCTTTATTTGGTCTCAGGTCGAGTCATATTATAGATTCCGTAACCCGCAAAAAGTAGCCCAATCCCTAAAACAGCGAGTCCAGCGATTAATAATATTAACAGGTTATCGTCGCCTTCGGCTGAATTGTCCTCTGGTGCACCGCTTGTACCCGCCAATATTGACCCGCCATTTGTATTTCCATTGGCATCCGCCACACGGACGGGTTCAGGTGTATTAGTGGGTGGGGCAGGCGTGTCGCTGGGCACCTGCGCAACCACCGCCGCCGTAGGTAGTTGAATAGCTGTAGATGTGGCTGGTGCAACAGTATGGGTTGGCGTGGGTGTCCATGTGCCTGTTGGAGTCCATGTCACGGTTGGCGTATGAGTTGGAATGGTTGGCGTGGGTGATGGTGTATTCGTCGGCGGCACATACACAACGGGCGGACTTGTGGCCGCTGGGGCGTTATTATCGTTTTGTCCCGGATAAGTTCCGCTGTCCGAAACATCTTCCACACTGCCACTGGCGGGGGGAGCTGATAAACCAGAATTGTAGCCAAAAACCAACGTAAAGTAATTACCATTAGCACCAGAGGCTACCCCGATACCTATTTCGTTATTCCGTGAATGGGTAATACCCGCATAGTGCACAGGCGAATTTAACCACCAATTCCATGCATTCGCCGCCGTCGCAATGGTGCCACCATAGATATTTTCACTGACAAAACTTCCACCATAGCCATGCGCAACGGCACGACTTCCAGGCGTAGAGCCATTCGATTGTGTATGGCTAATATGACCCGTGGCGGCCATATATTCACTTTGTTCTTGAGCGGCGGCGGCCAATGAACCCTGCCACACATAGGCATGTAAGCCAAGTTGACCCCGCAACGCGTTAATTTGACTCAGTAACCATGTCTTATCATCTTGTGCCTGTACAGGCTGGTGTTGTAGAAGTGGTAATATCAGTGACAAAATGATAAGCAGTATTGATAGTTTTAGTTTAATCATCCATATCCTTTTATAACTTGCAAATAGTGGCAAAGTTTTTGAATTACTATTATCATAAGCTAACTCTGCAATTTAGGGGGAAATCGTCATAGAATCGTTGAAAATGACTAGGGTGGGACATTTATTTAATTATGGCACGCATTCTGATAATTGAAGACGACCATGCACATGCAAATTTAATGGAAATAGCTTTAAGAAATCTAAATTATGAGATTTATGTAGCAGAGGATGCTATTGAAGGGATTGAATTAGCCCGGCAAATTGATCCCCATTTAATTTACATGGATTTATCGTTGCCAGTAATGAATGGCTTGGAAGCAATTGCCTTAATTCGTGAAGATCCTGACCTCTATAAAATCCCTATTTTTTTAGTCACCGCCTCACGCCGCAT
>JBNLCD010000359.1:0-6123 GCA_050303635.1 Anaerolineae bacterium | reverse complement strand
GCAAAATCTGCTTGGGGTGCTTGAAATAAGTCGAGATCAACCCCCAGCGGCACGCAATTCGTCTTCGACTGATGCTCCGTGGGCACGTATTCCGCTAATTTGGCTGAACCGACGGTCAGCACAGGCGCTTGCTTTAATGAAAACGCGATAATGCCCCGCATCAACCGCCCCAATTGATAGCCGTATTCAATCTCCGGCAGACCAACTAACTCGCCGCCCATTAAACTGACCACCACCGGAATATTGAGCCAACGTCCAGCTAAGCTAGCAATCAGGCTCGGTTCTTCTACCCAGAGTGCGTGCAACACATCAAAAGGTTGTTTTTGGTGTTCACGCCGAATGGCGCGGAGACATTGCCCAATCACCCGTAAACGGGTCCACCCGCGTCCTTGCTGACCATTGAAGGGATGCACGGTTGCACCATAGACATGATAATCTTGCGTATGATGTGGATAGCGGAGCGTAAACACATGCACATCATGCTTTTCCGCCAGCTTGCGCACACTATTCAGCAACGCGGGAATACACCAATCATCCTCACTGGCGCTAAAACCCGGTACAATTAACCCGATCCGCATTCTGAACTCAGCCCTTTTTCTGCAAAATCAGCGTTAAATCTTCGTCAGGCAAACCGCGCAACGGTCGCCGATCAACCCAGCCATATTGCTCGATAATATTAAAGCCCGCTAATTCGCTGAGGAGTCTAATTTCATCGAGCGTATTGTGGCGATACTGCATGATATAGTCGCCGCTTTTTTTAGTTTCGATTTGGGTCAACGCATCGAATTGACGATCTTCATTCGGCCAGACCAATTCACCGTCGACTAGAGTCAGCCCCATTTGGCGCGTGGTGCCCCAGATTGTATTAAACGCAAAAATGCCATCGGGACGCATATGCGCGGCGAGTCGGGCTAAGAATTGACGTTGATCATCTTGGGTCAACAGCGAAGGAAACGCCCAATCAGCCATCAACACCACTTGAAATTGGCGATCAATGGTCAGATGCACCACATCCTGACAATAAAAATCGACATGCGCTTGATATTCGGTGGGCGTGTTCTGTTGGGCTTGGCTCAAAAAATGCGGATTAATATCGACGGCCACCACATCATAACCCGCGAGAAGCAATTGCCGCGTAATCCGCCCATTACCGCATGCCAATTCGAGAATGGTCGTGTCATCGGCATATTTTTCGGCGCAGTATTGCCAAAATTCCCAATCATGGAGCCAGTTAATCGGTTTACGTTGATTCCAATCCGAGCCAGCATAATCTTTCCAGCCGGAGTGTTGCCCGCTATAACTTAAATCGTCATTCATGGGGGTGTCTTTCGGCGCACTGGCCAAATAATCGGTCACGACTATAACGCTATCTTAGTTTAATACACGATGCAACACTAATCACGGTCTTTTATTCCTTATCCGGTGCATTATCATGACACATCTGGAAACAAAATGCCGCCCATTGTGATTCATCCAGCGTGTGAATAGATTGGAACTCAAATTTAAAATCGTGCCATGCGGGATTATCGCGATAGGGGTGTTCAAAATTCACGAAATATTGGCGTTCCATATCTGCCCACAAATAGCCCACACCCCCCGGTAAACCCGGTCCTTCAACCGTATATTTTCGACAAGCTATACCCTTATAATCAGCCATTTCTACAAATTGAATGGTGACGGTGCCATTATAGAGCACCAATTCTTTGAGTTCACCGGCGGGTGCTTTACCACGGGCATTCAATAGCGGCCAATTCGGTTCGACAATGCCGACCTCAACCAAAGCTTCAGGATAGGCCCAATGCATCAAGTTCACATTTGCACCGATAAAATCGAAATTGTAGTTATACGTGGGATTGTGTTCAATTTCGGCTGAGGAATAGTCAGAGGCTAACCACATTTCATAGCGTTGATTCGCCGCAAGATGATCAGAACTCGCTTGTTTGGTGCGCTTCCCATCGGGAGCCATATGCCACGAATCAATATGACGTACACAAAAATTGTCCCAATCCAAATCAGCCACCACAAACGCCTGCCCACTATTTTGGGGTTTAATTTTCAGTACTTCAATATGGGTCGGGTTCGTCCAATAAATATAGATGTCGCGGGGTTTGAAACCATCCCGACCTGATTTGATATAGTGAAACAGCTCACCGGGTTGAATGCGTTCCGGTTGAAAACGAAATTGGTCTACACTCGACGTTAGCATATTAATCCTCTGGATAATTGAATGAATTAAAAGCAAGGTTCGGCTAGTTTACGTTTAAGTCGACATTGAAGTTGTGTTTATCACAACGCCTTAGGATTTACTCATGAAATCCATACACAGGCAATCGATTCGGTCGAATTTTCATAATCAAGTATACTGAGGATAATTACCCACTATGAAATCTGAAAATCGATGAATCAAAAAATTCGCTTCTGCCAATCATATGATGGTACGCGTATTGCGTATGCCACATCTGGACAGGGTCCGGCCTTTGTCAAAGCCGCCAATTATCTTTCGCATCTGGAATATGATTGGGAAAGTCCCGTTTGGCACCATTGGCTTAGCGAATTATCGCGCCACCATACCCTCGTCCGCTATGATGAACGCGGTTGTGGGTTGTCAGACTGGCAAGTTGATGAATTGTCGCTAGACGCTTGGGTCGCTGATTTGGAGAGCGTGGTCGATGAGTTGGAATTGGAAACATTTCCCCTACTGGGTATCTCGCAGGGTGGCCCTGTTGCGATTAAGTACGCCGTTCGTCACCCTGAAAGAGTCAGTCACCTGATTTTATATGGCACCTATGCTAAAGGACGATTTCACCGCGATTCGTCACAACGTACGCAGGATGAAGCCAACACCTTTCTTAAACTGATTGAAATGGGTTGGGGCCAAGATACGCCAGCTTTTCGACAGGTTTTTACGACGTTATTTATGCCCGAAGCGTCACCGGAGCAAGTTGACTGGTTTAATGAACTGCAACGGCGTTCAACTTCACCCGAAAATGCTGTCCGGCTTGAAACAGCCTTCTACAATATTGATGTCAGTCAGTATCTCGCACAAATTTCGGGGCCTACGCTTGTTTTACACGCCGAGCACGATCAGATTATTGGCTTTGAGCAGGGTCGCATTTTAGGCGCAAGTATTCCCAAGGCGCATTTTGTGGCGCTCGCTGGTCAAAATCATATTTTGCTGGAAGACGAACCCGCATGGCAAAGATTTCTGGCAGAAGTCTATCAATTCATCGGTGTCGAAGTGCAACCTCCGCGTTCAACTAACCCCCAAGATGATGATTTGCGGGAAGCCCTCACCAGCCGTGAACTCGATGTACTGGATTTGTTGGCCCAAGGTTATCGCAACGCCGAAATCGCCGAACGCCTCTTTCTGAGTCCGAAAACAGTTCGCAATTATCTATCCAATATTTTTAGTAAGCTCGATGTCGCTGATCGGGGTCAGGCCATTATCTGGGCCAAAAATCATGGCATGGGTGATCAAAATTAGCTAGAAGTTGTCCCAAAATGAGTCGGGACAAAATAAGGGACATCTGTCTCTACTGGATCAGTATCTACACGCTGTAAGCTGATAGACACAATCGCTTATGTTATGGAGGGAATCACATGACTGCCCATCAACCGAAAATAAACCCACAGCGTCAAATTTTCCTACTTTTTACGGTCACCATGCTGATGTTTATGGTGGGAAGCGGGGTGATGTCCCTGATTGCCCTGTATGCTAAAGATCTGGGAGGAACACCGTCTCAAATTGGGTTGTCTTTGGCCGTGTCGTTTGCGGCGCTTTCCGTAAGCACATTGAGCACCGGCTGGCTGACTCAGCGTTTGAACAACCGCAAAGGGCTTATTTTGATGGCCGCCGGACTGAGTGTGCCCGTGTCTTATGGCGTGAGTCAGGTCTCAAATATCTGGCAGATGACCGTTGGCGTTTCGCTTCTCTGGTTCCTATTTGGCATTGTCACCACCACAACCACTATTTTGACAGGCCTCAACGCCGACAAAAACCGACGCGGCATGATGTTTGGAATTATTGGCGCGGCTTTGCCAATGGGTAAATTTATCGGCGCTTTATTTGTGGGCCCGATTGTGGATCGCTGGGGCTATCCGGCGATGTTTATGGCCGCCGTGGTGGTTTATCTGGGGGTGGTCGGTGTGGCTTGCCTGATTCGTGATGTCAAAATTACACCACCGGTGAGTTCAAAGCGAGCTTCCCAAACAATCATAAAACAATCTGGCGATACAGCGTTGATTTTATTGATGGTGGCAAGTGTCTTGGCGTTCAGCATTAGCTTCATGACGAACATGGCGCGGCCTCTCCTCATGGAAAACTTGTCTTTTAGCGCAACCGACATCAGCAGTGTCAGCGCTGTCAGTGGATTGATTGTTTTGCCCCTGCCCTTAATTGTGGGCTGGTTGTCCGATAAATTAGGACGTCCGTCCATGTTGATCGCCATTTATTTGTTGCCGATGATTGGGTTAGCCCTGATGCTTCCGGCGGCGGCTCTCTGGCAATTCTGGGTCGCCCAGTCATTGATATCCGTGGTAAATATTACGCAAACCGTTGGCTCTGCCCTGATCACGGACATCACCCCCCAAGCCAAATTGAGCGGCGGTTTAGCCCGCTATAATGCCACTGTGTGGATTGGCGCGGTGTTTGGTTTTATCAGCACGGGTCTCCTGATTGATGTGGTCGGATTAATAGCGACCTTAGGCATTGGCATCGGAGTCCTGGCGTTGGCAATAATTTGTGCTCTGCTGGCAGTGCGTCATCAAGTCGCGTCAACTCAAGTGGAAGCGGCCAAGATACCCGCCTAGCGTTTTAATTGGCCTTTAGATAGTGTTCTAAAAAATGCAGGGATTGTCGCCACGCGTCCAGACTTGCCGCGAAAATATGGTCAGGCTCACCACCGTGATTATAGATTGAACCCGCTACCGGGTGTTTAATGGCGGTGGTGGTGCAGGGCAAATAGGGAACCGGAATTTGATGACCTGTGTGCGGATAGCTAATGTGCTGAGCTTGATATTGAAAATTGTGTTGTTCAAGGCGACGCATCGTAATATCTGCCATGGGTGTACTCGGCCATAATTGGTCATCTTCGCCCGAAATCATCAAAATATGGCCGCAAATATTTTCGACAGGGATTTGCGCATTTGCGGCGATTTCAGGAAAACGGCGCAAATTTTCTTCATAACTTTGGCGGGCACTGATAGGGATGCCATTGGCCTGATATTCTTCAAAATAGGCATAAATTTCAGGCACAAAAGGCGTGTTCATAAAAGGGACCGCTTGGCCTTGATAGGTCCATGCCGCCTTGCGTCCTTCCGCAATATTCTTCCCAAAACCATCCCACGCAACTCCGCTGGGCACATCCGCGATAACGGCTGAAAAATCCTGAAAAGTTGAGGCTAAAAGTAGCGCAAGTTCGCCCCCACGTGATTTACCCCACACCGCCAGCCGCTGGGAATCGACGGCGGGCTGGTCTTCTAGAAAATGGATACCTCGTTCAAAATACTCCAGCGGAATTTCGACCATCAATGGGGGTAATTGGTCGTGATTAAAATAGGCGAGAGTCAAGACAACATAGCCATGTCGGGCAAGGAGGGCCGCTTGATGGATTGATTGACGACCACCCGAACCTCCTAATAACATAATAGCGGGTTGCGGTTTAGCCGTCATCGGCCTAAACAGGGTACCAATTAAACCGTTTTCATTGACATCATCAACCTGTATGGTGTTAGCGAGATACCGTCTTTCAATCTCGACATGGGCAACGATTTCACCGTCAACCAAGGCCGTTAGGTGAAATAGCAAACTTTCATCGATAGCGGGTTGTTTAAACGGGCGATATTGATTCGCTTCATGCACCGGTTTCAATCTGCTAATGAAGTGCATGGTCGCGTGGTCATCGGCGTCTAGCCATAATTCGCCGTTATGGTTGGCTGTAAAGTTTTGCTGGTATGCCCATTCAATGCCGCTGGCATCCTGAATTTGCATCCTCAAGACAATTTTTTCATCTTTGGGGGCATGGCTGATAGAGATTGAAAACGGTTCGTCTACTAGGGCAGACAAAGGTTTGACTGTCAAAGAAAATTTTGTCATGAAATCTCATCCCTCAGAAAAGTTTTATC
>JBNLCD010000358.1:0-6123 GCA_050303635.1 Anaerolineae bacterium | reverse complement strand
TATGGTTATTGTTGTTGGACAATATCTGACGGTCGAACGCTATTTAATGACCAGTTTGCTCGAATAACTTCCAACACATCACTGGTTTCAATGGTTGCATGGTTATTGGGATCTGCGCCGTGCCAGAAATCGAAATCATCGTTCTCTTGGGCGTGCGGTGGCCAACTTGGGTTAAACATCCAAAACGCGTGATTCAAACCACGGGCCTCAAATAAGCGCATTTCGTCCTTCATAAATGCGGCGGCACCGGGCACCCAGCGTATCAATCCATATTCATTGACGACCACCGGCACACCATATTGATCTTGAAATTCATCAATCGTGCTGAGATAGGCATCAAGCCAATCGGGTCCAAACGCGTCGGGTTGGCCATCCCAATCTAAGTCTAATTGACCGGGATAGCTGATTTCGGCTGGATAGTCTTGATGGGTGTAGTCATCTTGGGGTTCATATTGATGCACAGCATAAACAATGTGCGGGTCGTCGATTGGTTGCAAATAGGGTAGCCAACGCACGGCTCCCCAGCCCATAGCCGAAACGAGAATGGGTGTTTGACTATCCACCGTGCGGATACTTTCGACCAGACGCGGATACAGTTGATTCCAATCGTAAAGTGTATTCGCATAGGCTGGATAAAATTCTTCGGGTTCCCAAATATCCAATAAACGACCAGCGGCATTCGGCTCAACCATTAAATCATAACCAACGACTATTCCATTATCACGATAGCGTGCGGCAGTATAACGCCACATTTCAACCCACGCATCTTGGGCGGCTTCATCGGTCCAGATGTGTTCTATCACCAGCGCGGGATCGCCCCATTCTTCGATGTTGTCGTCATAAAATGTAAAATCACTGCGGCCGGGACCTGTTCTAAAACTGATAACGGCGAACATGTCGGCGTTGGCGATCATCGTTAAGAGGTTATCTAAGTTGGATTGTACCCCTTCATCTAGAACATAAGGCGCATTTTCAGTGAAGAGGCCCGGATGCGAAATATTCACATAATTTGCGCCTTCTGCCGCCATTCTATCAAAATCATCTTGCGTATACGGTGGGCCGAGATGGCCATTGCCTAGAAATTCATCGCCATCTAGTTCTGGGACAACAATTCTCTGCCAGATATTGGCTCCACGTAATTGGGTGCCATTGGTCCACAGGGAAAATTTGTCAACTGGATTCAGGCCTGTGGATGCAGTTGAAGCATCTGCATACATAACCGCGATATTATCGAGCCAAATTGCGCCAGATTGCGCTTCATTAATTTCAATGGTTATGGCGACAATCTGCGAGATATCAAGGGTTGTGACTCCGGTTGCGCCCACCCACTCCGCTTTTTGAAAGGAACTCCACGGCAGGGAGACTGGCAACCATGACGTATTGGGATCACTGATATTCGGTGTTTCTAAGTAGCTTACAAAAGGTGTGGTGCCTTCAGATTCGGGGTTCGTTTGGGTTGCATCCAACATTTCAACTGAAAATGAGACTTCAATGTCAGAATTGCTACCCCACCAGACAAATTGCAGGCCGAGACTATCGGTCCAAGTTTCGGCATTGAGAACATCACGGCCACAACCAGCATATTCTGCGGCACCAAGTTCAGAACTGGTATGCAAAGCGTAATCACTGTCGTAACCGGGTAAATTCCGATCACATTCAAATTGACCGCCATCTTTATATGACCACCATGTATCACTAAAATCAGCGCTCTCAAAGTCTTCAATCACTAGCGTGGACTGTTCTTGGCTATGCAGGCGGTGAGCAGGAAAAAGTAGGCCTATTAACAAACATAGAAGGATTATTTTGGAGATGTTAGCTTGAAACATGATAAACACTCATCCTTTTTATTGCGTACTTAATGAACGCAAAACCCTGTTAATGACCGGAGTCTGATTAACAGGGTTTTGATTTGTATTCGAAAATGTATCGGGTATTACACTAAATTATTCACCGGATGTTTCGGCATCTGATGGGTTCATGTTGGCACCCGTTATCAGCCATGAGTACATATGGAGCAAATAACGGTCGGGGATTTCCTCGGTGCTAAAAGCGGGCATTTCATTTTTTCCGGTCCGTACCTGTTGATAGAACACCTCGAATGATAATTCCGTACCAAAGACGGAAGGGGTGGTTTCGGTCAATGGACTTTCGGCATCTGCCCCATGACAATAGGCGCACCGTTCCGTTTGCCAGATAGCGGCTCCGACTTCAGGATCACCTTCGGCAATTTCGAAATTTGGCGCATAAATCAGCGCTGTTTGACGTGGCACGGTATCAATGGCCGTTTTCTCGTAACTGAGGAACAAGAATGTTCCCCCTACGAGCACCAAGGTGGCCACACCGGCGATTGTCATATAGCGTTGGCGTTTTTCGGCCATTTCATTTGCCGGACGTTGCATGGGCGGCACAGGATTTTCCAAATAACCACCATGATCTTGGGCCATGCGTCTATGCGAAATCTTGCCCGTTAAGATACTGCGGTTAAATTGCTTAACCCAGACACTATAGATATGCCAAATCACCACACTCGCCACGAGGACCAACGCCTGCCCACCATGGATAGCCCGCGCGGCAGGAATGAGCTGACCGGGGAAAATACTGGTTATGGCGGTTGGATTCCACATCATCAGACCCGTCAACATGAGAATGCCGCCGCCGATGATGGTCATCCAATAATCCCATTTTTGCCCAAAATTGAAATAGGGTAACTTGGGGCGATCTTTTTTCAGACCGATGTTATACCGAATCCAATCGAGCGCATCTTGAAAATCTTGGCGACGGGGTTTGAGGGAAGCGGGTAAACCACGCACATAAAGATTGTAGCTCACGGTCAGGCCGTGATAGAGCGCCTCAAACATAAAGGCCACCGCAAAAGCGCGGTGCATAATGCGGATGCTTTCCATCCCGCCCCAGAGTTCAATCACCCAGCGCGCAAATTCTTCGGCTGAATATTTTTGTAAAAATCCCGTCAGGGCTAAGCCCAAAAAGGCTAGCAAAAGAACCATATGCTCCAAACGTTGGGCGGCAGAGAAGCGTTCATAATAGATCTTATTTGTCTGTTCAGTCATTTTCTCATCTCCTTGCCGCTTAACTACGTCGTAAAATTCGGCGTAGGATGTCGGTGACAATCAGGAAGCCACCCCCGCCGATGACAAAGACGAGCAACACGTTGTATAACCGATCACTGATGACCAATAGCGGATTACTCGCCAAGGTGGGTTCGTAGTGCCCAACCCACGCATCCGGAAAATTCGCGTCCGCATGCGGGTGACATTTTTGACAGGTCGGGAGCAAATTCTCACGAATATTGTCGTGGTCCACTTCTTGGATGTTGTGGACGCCGTGACAGTCATAACAGACCGCTTTATTGGTCGGCACATCCGGGTCCTCTTGCTCGAAGAAGGCCACCGTTGAGCCGTGAAAATCGGTCAAATAACTGTCAAACACATTTGTGCTGATGTCATATTTCTCCATCAAGTCGTTATCGGCGTGACACTCCGCGCAGATTTCGGGCGAACGTGTCCGGAAACTTGCCGTGGCCGGATTATCGATATCGTGGACGCCATGACAATTAATACAGGTCGGCACATCTTGATTGCCTTCCGTGAAGAGTGCATTGCCGTGGACGCTATCGCTATATTCTTCAAAAATTGCGCCATGACATTGCCCACACGTGACCGAAATGCGTTCATGCGGTTCGCTGGGCGGTTGAATATCGTGGCCGCCGTGGCAATCAATACAGACGGCAACTTCAATTTCACCTTCACGCAAAGCCGCGCCATGGACACTGTCTTGAGCGTGCAAATATTGATCTTCATGACAGGCGCGGCACGAAGCATAGCGTTCAATCACAAATTCGCGCTTCGTTTGGACCGTGGGCCGTGGATGCGGATAACGATAATTGGTGTGACAATCGGAACATTGTAACGGTGTTTCTAGCTCAGCATTAGCGGACCCATGCACCGAAGCATCAAGGACATTCGGATCGATATTGAGCGAGAGTGTTTCGCCGCTTGGTAAGGTCCAGACATCTGCCGTGTCAGCATGACACAATAAGCAATAGTCGGTGGAGGGTTGGGGCGGCGGTTCGTTTTCTTCATCGTCGCCATCCCCGCCGTCTTGTTGAAGCTTAGCCGCTTGGTGATTGAGTTCATGCGCCAACACAGGTTGCCCAATCAATAAACTGATCAAGATTAGACCGAGCAGGAGTCCCATGAACATTAGTAATTGACGGCGTGTCATGATGCCACCTCCTCGTCTTTAGATTTGGGTCTCCAGAAGAAAATTCCAGCAGAAACAAGCGCAATAATGGCCGCTATCCCCAGAATTAAATAGGTCACGGGTCGGAAACCAGTGGCTTCCGCTTCGGTCACATGGCGGGTCACTAAAACCGGCCCATCCGGTGTTGCGGTCGGATAGGGCATCTCCGCGGTGGCTTCAACTTCCGCGCCGGGTACGCTGAGCTCACTGAGCGTATGTTCGGCATAATCGAGCAGGGACGAGGCATATGCGAAATTATGCATGCCCAGACTGCCATCGTTCTGTACAAAATCGAGAGCCAGAGTTACTTGATCATAATCAGCCCGTTGCGGCGACCCTTCGACAGGTACCGTGAGACTGCCTAAACGCGCATAGCCGAGCGAGAGACGGTCTCGAATCGAACCTTGAATATCATTTACGAGGAATTCCAGATCTGTGCTGGTTAAATCGGTGTGGCACTGGGCGCAAATCGCCATTTCGCCATCTTCCACTTCACCCGGAAGCGGGGGCACCAAAGCATGAGTCGCGCGGGTGCCTTCATTAATGGCGACGCGACTAACATGGCAGGTTAAGCAATTTGGCTTTTCGACATCCTCATCTGCATCGCTGTCCATATCAACATAATGTTGACTGGGAATACCTTCCACCGCGTCAACGAGCGTGGTGCCTTCAAACATTTGTTGGACGGGGTGATGCAAGCGATCGGTCACATCCGTATTGGTGTGACAACTTGTGCAGACGGTGACGAGTTCTTCACGCAGATAGAAATTGACATCAACGCGATCATTGTCATCCGCTTCACCTTCAAAATGCGGGTTATGACATTCATTGCATGTCACGCCAAATTGGGCTGTTTCTAACGTCACGGAGTCCAGTGGATCACCGTCGCGGTCGCCATCTTCTACCGCTTGGATCAGATTGGCTGTCCAGCGATAGTCTGAGCTGTGGCATTGCAGACATTCATCCTTCGCGGAACTACTGCTTTGCATGGTATTGAGCGCAGAGGCATGGCCGGAATTGAGCCATTCATTGAACTGCATATTGCCTAATTTGGCATGACCGGAGGCCCACCAGTGGTCGGTATCATCATTGGCCACCAGCGCATATACATCTTCGTCGAGGAGGTCGTGGCCGGGGAGATAGTCAACCGGGTAAGGATGATTATCATCAGGCTCCTGACCGCGGACATGACATTGACCGCAGATTTGAGAATCGGGCGTGCGGACGATTGCGCCGCGAATGTCAACAAGTTCGCGGTCACTCGGATTATTGCCAGCGCCGTCGGCTTCATCAGCATGAATACTGCCGGGACCATGACAAGCTTCGCACTGCACACCGTCATCTTCCCAGCGTCCTCGACGGGTATCTAATCCGGTGACATGACAGCCCGCACAGCTAAAACCAAAATCATAAGCGGGATCATCCGGCCAATTATCGACCGGACCATAGGGTTGCCAAGTTTGTTCAGTGACATTCCACTCAACTGGTAAAACGGCATACTCGTCGCGGTCGACTTCAAAAACAAAGCGTTGCGCATACCGTCCTTGGCCAATTACAAATTCAAGATCATCGAGTTCAAATGGAGCGGCTTCATCGGCACCGGGGAGCGTAATGGTGCGCACATCTTCTCCAGCGGAGAAATCAGCGATAACAAAATCATCATCCCCTGCTGAAAACAGGGCTAGACCGTGTGGGGTACCCTCATGACTACGAGCTAAATCACGATGACACCCGGAGCATTCGCGGGAACCAACATATTCTTTATCATCATCATCACATTATCATTCCACTACTTGCCATTTACGGTAGTGCATCACATCACCTCTTCGGCTTGACTCGACGATCAGGACTTCATTCTATGAC
>JBNLCD010000357.1:0-6129 GCA_050303635.1 Anaerolineae bacterium | reverse complement strand
CCGATACCATGCCGAATGTTTTAGGCAACCGCGAGGACCTTTTTAATATTATTGATGACCGGGCTATCAATGAAGTTATTTTTGCGACCCAAAACCCTAATTATCAAGACCTGCTCGACGTTATCACGCAAATGTATCAAAAACGCGTCAATGTACGCTTAGCGCCCGACATCCAAGAGTTGGCTTATTTGAGTGCCACTGTTGAGCAAATTGACGGATTGCCCCTCATCAATTTACGGGATTCGGTCCTTTCGCCAAGTGAACGTATTCTGAAGCGCATTTTTGATATTGTGATTAGCTCGATTGCCCTAATTTTTATTTTGCCGATTTTAGGCTTGGTAGGGATTTTAATACGTCTCGAATCCAAGGGATCACCGTTTTTTGTGCAAGATCGGATTGGCGAGGGCATGCGCATCTTCAAAATGTATAAATTCCGCACAATGGTGCAAAATGCGGAAGCTCTGCAAGACGAGGTCAATGAATATGATGAGGACGGCAATCTCATCCACAAAAAGCGGAACGACCCCCGCGTCACCCGCATTGGCAAATTTTTGCGGCAGACCAGTTTGGATGAACTGCCGCAATTTATCAATATTTGGAAGGGCGATATGAGCCTCGTGGGGCCCCGTCCTGAATTGCCGTGGCTCGTTGAAAAATACGATGATTGGCAACGTAAACGCTTTGAAGTGCCGCAAGGCTTAACGGGCTGGTGGCAAATTAATGGTCGTTCCGAAACCGCCATGCACCTTGCGACGGAAGATGATATTTATTACATCACGAACTATTCGTTGTTGCTGGATTTAATGATCATCATCCGCACACCTTTTATTGTTCTGGGTGGTAAGGGCGCGTTTTAATCGGTTAAATCAGGCAACCAACCAAAACAAGCTGGCTCCATATTGCAGAATGTCAGGTCGCGCAGGGTGCCGTTGGCGACATCCACGACACGGATGTTTCCTAAATCGTCACTGCCCCATGTTAACAACCATTGGCTGGTCGGGTCCCCCTTAAAACTATAAATACCCCGCGTGCTGATATCAAACTCAGGTCCATCCGCAAACGGATTCACTTCTGTTTTCTGCTCATTATGCCGGTCAATTAAATAGAGGTGACCGCGCTCGGTATAGATCAAGCGACCGTCATCCGGTGTAAAATCTACATAACCCACGTCGTTTTGATTGACAATAGCCGCTACGGCTTGCGAAGTATTGGTTTCAGGGTCAAATTGGACAAGACCATAATCCGTTGCGGTCTGCTGAACAAATAAGAGTTGATTGGATGAAGTCCAGAAGGGTTTAATCGCTGTCTCGAATGTACTCAGCAAATTCACGCCCTCATTTTCAATTGCATAGACAACCATATTTTGGCTAGCATCCGTGGCCACAAAAAAACGACCATCCGGTGACCAGAGACTACGTTCGACACGGTCGGGATAATCGATGTGGCGGTACAGGCGCGTATCGGTGAAATAGAGATCTTCAGCCAGATAGGCTAGGTTTAGCGCCGCGCGATTCAATATATAGCTCGTATTATCGACATTGATCAAGGCGGTTTGACTATCCAAACTCCAATAAGCGGTCCAAAGGGCATCCGGAATCGGCGGTAAATCTTGTTCCGCACTTTCTATGCGATGTTGTTGGCCGGTTTCGCTATCAAAAAATGTGAGTTGGCGATTTTCGTCGAAGAATAAAAATGAACCATCGGGCGCGGCCCGGAGCCAAAGATCGCTGGCGACAAATTGACCCACTGATTGCGATTTGGTGGTTTGCGCAGGATCAATAATTTCGCCGTAAAAAACGGTGTTGGAATTATCTTCCACCGACATGACGAGCAATTGACCATTCGGAAGCCAGCCGGACTTCGAATAAGGCTGTTTGGCGGATGGAAGTTGCTTCACCGTATAGGCATCATCTTGGAAGACCAATAAAGCCGTTTCGGTGAAATTGGCGACGTACAATATATCGGCGGTGGGTGACCAGCGATAAGAAAAATAATCAGCGAGAACATCGCTTAGATCAAGATTGATCTGTCCATCCCGACTCACCAGCGTTAAGTGTTGGGTATAACGATTAACGCTATTGGCTTCGCCAAAAATAAACCATTTTCCAGAAGGCGACCAACCCGGTCCCGCCATGCGCGAACGCACATCGCCCACCATGGTCCCACTGATTTCATAATCAGCTAAAACCCGACGATCGGCCCCATCGGCGCGTTCAATGATAAAGGCGCTCTCGGCTTGCGAATAATAGTATAGAAATGGAGCTTCGCTGGCTGATGATTGTGAATGGGCTGGAGCTAGCGTGGGTATATTCAGCATAGCCAATAAAACAAGTAATAATGCATGGCGCATGATGTCAATCTCTCCCGTAAAAAGTAGGATACAACGTCGCAATTGTAGGGGAAAAGTGCACCTAAAATGCGAACGTCTAACCCACGACTGGCCTGCGCCGCCAATAAAAAAGCCCTGCACATCACTGTACAGGACTTTCGGAGTTGGGAAGATAGAAACTGCTATTTAGTTGGGGCGACCACCACGGTCACCGCCGCCCATACCACCGGGGCCACCCATGCCGCCGGTAACGCCTGATTGCGTCACGACACTAGCGATGGTCAGACTTGCGGCCAATGTGCCACCGCTATAGGTTCCGCCTTGATAGTAGCCATCAGTGACGGTTCCATCAGAGCTACCACCTGTATAGACTTCGTACGTGCCCCCGGTGACCAATTCGGGTGATGAGAAGACAATGGTTTGGAATTCTTTGCTCGGTGCGAAGGTGAGCAATTCATTACCCGCACTGTCTTGAATATGAACTAAGGTGCCCGCGGCCAACGTGTTGTCGAAACCCACTAAGATTGAATTTTGGGTTGAGGTTTGCCCCGGTGCTTGGGCCATGCCGGCGCTACCTGCGGCAACCAAGATACCGCCGCTCAAGGTGAAACCACCGTCATAATCTAAGGCACCATTGCCGTTCATGGTCGGGCCATTGACGAGCACAATACCGCCCGTCATTTGAATAATCCCGTTGGCATCGAGGCCATCGCCTTGGGCATCAACATAGATGTAACCACCGTTGATATAGAGCATATAGTCGCTAGTGCCGCCAAAGGTTTCTTGACCGGGTGCGCCACCGCGACCGGGGCCACCACCAAAGCCTGAACCATCATTTCCACCTGCCACATTGATGCCATCATCGCTGGCTACAACATGAATGGTTCCGGCGTTGATCGTAATGACGGCACTTTCAATACCTTCATAGGATTGCAGGATGTTGATGTCACCATTGTTAATATCAACGGTCGCATCGCCGTGGATACCATCATCACCTGAGGCAATGACAAAGGTCCCGTTATTAATCGTGACTGCGTTGTTGGAGTGAATACCATCATCGGCGGTATCGATGACGAAATTACCTGTTTCGATGACCACACTTGTGCCAGCTTTGATACCCTTCGCGGAGAGATCGGCACTTATCACATTATTACTGCCACCCCCGGCGGTGAGATCAAATTCACCACTGTTGATTTGGACAGTTGTGAAGGCGGTGATTGCATCGCCACCCGCGTTGATGGTGAAGTTGCCCGCTACGATATTGATAACGCCGAGGGTTGGATCATCTTCTTCATCAGATTTCAGGGCATCACCCCCCGCATTGACCACAAAGGTCCCATTTTCAATTTGTAACAAATCCTTGCCACGAATCCCATCGTCAACCGCGGTGACGTTGAACGTGCCGCCGAGAACGGTCAGGCTATCTTTACTGACAATACCGTCATTGTAGTTGCCAATGACGGTCAACGTCCCATTCCCCGAGAAAACGAGATTATCCTTACTAAACAGCGCGGCATTGGGTTCATCTTCTTCGGCTGACGCAAACACGTAATTTGCACTATCTTCGAGATAGTTTTGGGTGCCATCGGCGAGAACAATAGTGGTTTGTTCGGCATTGGCGACATACAGCGGCGCACTGCTTGAATTCTTGACGTTCACACCGTTGAGAGTGAGTGTAACTGCACTATCCGTATCGACCATAATTTGGCCATCATTTAAATTCCCGCTGATTGCGTAGCTACCGCCCGCATTAATGGTGACGGTGTTATTGTTCACCACTGCGCCACTGCCATCAACACTGATAGAGTCGCCGTTGAGTACAATCTGGGTGGTGCCTGAGTCATTGCTTTGAGCGAAAGTTGACCCGAAGCCGGCCATGCTCACCACAAGCATGATCACGAGTAAACCGACGCGTGTATATTTCAACATGATATTTGGTAAATCTCCTCTATTGCATAGATAGGTTCATATTTCGATTGATCTAAATGTAGCAATAAAGGCAAGGGGCGTGGTTATCTCCAACTTAATTAGACTTAAATCCGATTTAAGCTAACTCAGACTCTGATCTAAAATGATTTCAGGATGCGTCCAATCAGTGTTATCAATAATGATGTGGGCGTGGGCTTGAGGATGCGCCTCCGCAAAATAGAGTTTTTGACCGGGGATATAGCGTTTCTCATATGCCTCGATGAGTTCCGCGCGGCGGGTTTGCCAGATGGGATCGTTTTCAAGGGCACGTTGGACACCCCGCGTTAAGCTTGTTGCAAATCCAATATCCAAAAATATCCGTATATCCCAATAGTTGACCAATTCGGGTCGAAACAAAAAAATACCATCCATGATGAGAATAGCATGGTCAGCAATAGCTTGAAATGGTGCTTCGACCGGACTATCTGTCCGATAATCGAAGGCGGCTGTTTGATATTGACGTGAACCATCTGCCGCTAAAGGATTAAGCAATTTCTCAACCAATTGCGCATAATTGAATGAATGATGATAATAACCATACGGTGATAATTGCCCTTTTTGGTAACGATAAGCACGTGGTTGATGAAAATTATCTATTGAGGCGCGAACCAATTGGCGTGAATCTTGCGACATATATTGAAAGAGCTCATCCGCAAGTGTGGTTTTGCCAGACGCATCAATACCATCAATTCCCACACATACGGGGCGGTCCAGATCTAAACTCAATATTTTTTGTTGCAGATAGGCCAACAATTGGACGCGTTCCATATGTTTTACCCCAAAAATTTTCTATCATTAAGTTGTATACGAATTGTATTTATTTAATTTTAGAAAAAACAATAGCTCAACTATATGGTTGAATTTGCTTATTTTTCTAATACGACCCACAAACCATTTAAGCGTGGCTTTCAACCGTGCTGTGCATAGCTATTACTTGGCTTAGGTTGGAATCAAGCCGTGTTGTATAAAAAATTAAAATCAAGTATAAATAAAGATTAAATTATTTACGGAATATTTATTCTAAATTAATTAATTTGTGATAAACTTTATAATGTAAAGATTATCGAGGTAATAGGAATGAACCATCTGGTCATCGTTGAAGACGATCCCATTCAAATCCAAATCCTGAGGATGACTCTATCTCAGTATTATCATGTCAAGATCTATGCCCATCCGGAAGATCTTTTGGCTGAACTGACTGATCTAGAAGTCGATCTCTTTCTATTAGATTTGGCACTCCCCGGCATGGATGGTTTTACCCTTGGTCAACATATTCGTGCCATTGAAAGATTTGCTGAAACGCCCATGGTGGCTGTTTCGGCTGATATTAGTTTAAATGCTAAGGCGAAATGCAAAGAGGCCAATTTCACTGATTTCGTGGAAAAACCAGTTCTCAGCGAGAACTTCCTGAAAATCATTGATAGCTATCTTTTGCTCGCCTAAGCAGAAATTCCTGATAAGCCCACAGCCCAAACCCTTCCACGATCACTAATTGCTCTGATTAGATTGCAAGAAATTCTACAACGGCATCAATGTCCATTTCATGTCCTTTGCCTGCGGTAACCATGAAATGCACATTTGATTCCGCGCCAACTGCCGCATAAATTGTTTTCACTTCGTTAATGGCTGGTAAAACAGTTTCATTGTAGGATGCGGAAAAATTCTCTGGGCCCGGTACGTCTAAAGATCCATAATGAAACGCAAACTGATCGAAACTCAAGTTCGCCGATTGGAAACTTAGTGCATAGCACCCTTGTGGATGCGTAAATTTAAGCGTGAGTTCTTCAGTTGTGATTAAGAAATCAGGGTCAATCATATCTTGTGCCTTTTAA
>JBNLCD010000356.1:0-6161 GCA_050303635.1 Anaerolineae bacterium | reverse complement strand
GGGTGACCGGAGGCACCACAGGTACAGCGCGTTCTTTGACCGTAGCATTCAATGTGCCGTCATGTAATCGGATATGAAGCATTGTCCCCGGAGCCGCTTCAATGGCATGGGTTAAACGTCGACCATCACCTTGCCGGCTGACAATCGCGTAACCCCGCGCCAAAATACCCATCGGATCATTGCTCTGCAAACGACCGCGTTCGGCCAACATTTGTTGTTTCTTTTGGACCAACTGATTTTTCATAGCCCGTTCAAGACGCTTGGTCATATCATCTGTACGTTGGCGTGCATTATCTACTTCACTTTGCGGTGAAAGGTGCTTCAAGGCTCGTTGTTGAACGGTTACTTTCTGATTTTTCTCGCTAATGATTGTCGCAACCGCATTATAAGCACGATCTTGCCAGCTTACTAATGTTGCTTGCATAGTTTGACGATCAGGTACAATCACTTCAGCGGCGGCAGACGGTGTTGGGGCGCGGAAATCAGACGCATAATCAACGAGCGTATGGTCAATTTCATGGCCGACACCCGTGACAACTGGAATCTTTGATGAAACCACCGCCCGCACAACCCGTTCATCATTGAAACACCATAAATCTTCAAGACTGCCCCCACCACGAATCAGCAAAATGACTTCAACATCGGTGAAATCATTAAGGGCCTGGATCGCTTGCGAAATCTTAGGCGGTGCTTCATCACCTTGCACAGGGGTTGGGCTTAAAATAACATGGGCCAACGGGAAACGTCGCCGTAAAACATTCAAGGCATCCTGGAAAGCCGCCGTGGACGCTGACGTCACAATGCCAATCTTAGTTGGCAAAATTGGGAGTGATTTCTTTAGTTTGGCGTCAAACAAACCTTCAGCATTGAGTTTCGCGTACAGCAATTGGAGCTGACGATTGAGATCACCTGCGCCAACAGGTTGAACTTTACGCGCATAAAGTTGATATTGACCGCCTTTTTCATACAGACCGATTTTGCCTTGCGTCAGAATTTGATCGTTATTCTTCAAATCAAACTTAAGACGCTCAGCATCACTGCGCCACATAACGCATCGCAACTGCGCATCGGCATCTTTGAGTGTGAAGTAGATGTGACCGGATGAAGGCCGCGATAGATTACTAACTTCGCCTTCAACCCATACATCTTGCAGTTTGTCATCATCTTCCAGTGTTGATTTGATATAGCTGGTTAGAAAAATCACACTGTATGGACTGGATTCTGAGGAGTAGCCATCCTCATTATCAGTATCATCATCTGGAAAAAGCGGTAATGTTTGCATAATGAATTTTTCGTTTAACTATGTTAGACTGTTAGCGTTTAAACGTTAATGCAGGGTGTCAACAAAAACTAACCTGAATCCAAACCAGACACAAACGACACTAACGTAATACTAACATTATATAAAGAAATTTCTAATTTGGCTACTTTTGGAGAAATTTCAATGAGCCTAAGCGAACAAGAACGTCAACAACTTGCCGAAAAACTTGCGAGTATGAAGTACAAGCAAGCCCGTAAAGAAATACGCCGTCTCGATCCAGATGCCGATTTGAAAATCTGGCGTAACTCGGTCGGACACAATGAATGGCACACCATGTATGAACTCCCAAACCTCAATTCACGCGTGATTTTGGTCGAACAAGAACACCGTGAAGACAAAGGTGATCGGGATCAAGTTGATTATATTTATGTGGAAGCCCGCGTTGAGGAATATCCGGTTCGGTAATATCAACGTTGTTGAGGTCGACAGTAAAATAAAGTACTTTAAAATGGCGTGTTAATGCTCTGAGCAACACGCTATTTTTTAATGGGAGAATGCGAAGGATAGGAATGTCTGTTTCAGTAAAATCAACACCGGTGACGGAAGTTTTAGAAAAGCATGTCAGTATCCGGCGCTATCGGGAACAAACTATTCCCGACGACATGTTGCGCACAATCATTAATGCCGCCCGGCGCTCGCCTACAAGTAGCAATATGCAAGCCTATAGTATCGTGGTTGTACGCAATCCTGAGACTAAAAAAGAGTTAGCTCAACTGGGTGGTGAGCAAGAATTTATTGAGACTTGCGATGTATTTTTAGCGATTTGTGCGGATATTCACCGGCTAGAACATGCCTGTGCCATGCACGACACTCAATTAGCCCGTAATCTTGAAAATACAATGGTCGCCACTGTTGATGCAACCTTGGTCGGCATGTCCATTGCCACAGCGGCAGAATCATTTGGTTTGGGCCATGTGATGATTGGTGCAATGCGTAACCATCCGCAAGAGGTTGCCGATGTATTAGGATTTCCAGAAGGTGTATTTATTGTCTTCGGCATGTGTTTGGGATTTCCAGATGAAGAGAAAATCCCACCGCAAAAACCGCGTTTACCCGAATCACTGGTAATTCACCACGAAAAATATGACACAAGTGATCCAACCCAAGAACTCATGGCGCATGATGCTGAATTAGCCAAACACTATCGCGCGTTAGGCCGAAATTTGCATTCAGCGGCTTGGACAGGTGTTGTGGCTCGTAAATTTAGCAAACCACGCCGTCCAGAATTGCGTAATGCCCTCGAAAATATGGGATTTAACTTCGACTAAACTATAATCTTTTTATACCAGTTATAGATGCGTAGATAAGTTAATAACAATTATCTGGGCGTCTATTTTTTTTGATTTGAAACTCACCACTAGAGATTTAATATGAATAAATAAATAGTTTCTATATTCAAAACATATTATTTAGTGAAAATTTTTTAATATTAAACTTCTAATGTTATAATCGACATAATATTGTTACAACACCAATTTTCTGTAATTGGGGAGGTACAACGATGACGATTGAAATTAAATTTGATGATACCCATCAACATATTTTCTGGCAGATTTTTCCTGAAAAGTGGAGTTGGGAAGAGTATCTTGATGTTTCAACAAAAGCCGCGGAAGTAATCCGCAAAAATCAGATCAAAACACATCTTATTCTCGATGCTCGCAACACCAATTTCCCAAAATCAGGGACGGCCTTTCAATATGGTCGTAAGGGTGCCAAATTATATCCCGACAATACCGGAGAAGTTGTGATTATCACAAAAAGCATGTTAATAAACTCAGTCCTAGAAATTATTCAAAAAATCACACGCGATAATTTCCTTGCCAAGATACAAGTTGCAGAAACAGTAGCCGAAGCTTATCAGATTATTGAGCGTAACAATCAGGACGCGGCGACAAGCTAATAAAACGCTTAGCATATCCCATAGGCTCTTTAGTTTTAATTATAGGATGTTATTTGGATTTAGGATGTGAAATTTGGCAATTCAGATTAAATTGGATGAAGAACATCAAAATATTGTATGGCAAGTTTTCCCGGAAGAATGGGAATGGGAAGAGTATCTCTCATCAACAACCGAAGTATCTGAAATGATACGGAAAAATGACTTTATTACCCATCTGATTATCGACTTACAAAATACCAAAATACCGAGATCAGGCACGGCCTTTCAATATAGTCGAAAAGGGGCCAAGCTCTATCCAGACAATATTGGCAAAATTGTGTTGATCACCAAAATTATGCTAATTAGTACCCTTGTCAATTCTATTCGACGGGTAATCCGAGCACATATTATGGCAAGCGTTCATACGGCTGAAACAGTAGAACAGGCTTATCAATTTCTGCTGGATCAAACAGACTAGTAGCTGTCATCACTGCTCGGCGGGATATTATCAGATGTTAAATCGGGCGGAAGCTGACGGTTCGTCTCAGTCGGCATGTCATGCGTACCACCATGGGTCGTCAGCTCACCCCGCTCAGATTGTTGAGTCGTTAAAATAGATAAAGCCGCAACCCCAAATAAAAGCCGCCGGGTTTGAGTAGACGTGGTATCCGTCCATCCTAAGCCACGCAAAGCTACTAGCATTAAGGCGGTGTGATATTCATGCCAGCGATCAGGTCGCGTTAAATTATCTTCAACAATTTCACGGAGTTGAGCAATGGTGCGGAAACCATCAGCCAAGGCCGACTCATCCCAATTCATATGGTAATCAAGATTATTGATTTGGTGCAATAAATAGAGGGCTTGCCAGATACCTTGCCAACCATCGTCCAAACGCGGGGCAACAATAGTACACAGCACACTGACTTCGAGCATTGCCCAATCAAAGAGGGTATGCCCTTCACGCACCAGAGCAAAGTCGATGAGCCATGCATCGCCACCGGGTCCAACTAAAATATTCCCTAAATGTAAATCACCATGAATAATTGAGAGATAACCCCGCAAATGCTTCTCAAGAAATTCTGAAACATAATGTAAGGGATTTGGTAATTCGCCTAAAAATGGATGGTTAAAACTTGATTTATGTAACTGAAAGGGTGGGGCAAGCAAATCCAGTTGTTCTTGTAAAATATCATTCCGTGTACGATAAACACGCCCAACGAGCAGTTCTACGACCTCGCCACGCCGAAATTGACGTGCAGTCTTACCCATGTGTATGATTTCAACTTTGGAGGCACGATTCACCGCTTCTGCGCCACCGCCTGCCGAAACTTGCATAGATCCATTGCTATAGTGAACTTTCTGGACTGCAAAATTACGCAATAAAACCAGTTCACCTACCGCTATGTTGTCCTGACGGCTCCAGCTTCCCATTGGCTCAATAACGGTACCTGAAACGTCCGATTGGGTACCTACAAACTCGATTTCAAGTGCGGGCGGTAAAACATGTTCATATTCGCGCCAAACCCCAAAGCGAAACCGTTGACGCTCCCACCATAAAGCTTCGGCGTAGACCTTATAAACACCTTCACGGAGTAAATGACCAATTTCAGTTGGTGTTTTTTGCTCAGCATAAACTTGCAGATTAATTGGATCAGGACTACCTACAGGTTTGACTAATGCATATTTTAAACCACCGAGTGGGCAATCTTCTGGTAAAGCAGGTGTATCGAGTAGATGCGCTGTAGTTGGCGGAAAACTATTTTTAACATAGGTCTCGTAATGGCGTTGTTCATGCAGAATGGTGCCACGTTCCGCAATTTTGACAACGACCAGCGCTTCATTGCGTTGATTACGTTGCGGCCGCACCACTAACAAACGTGCGCCGGTATAGCTCCCGCCCAGTTCACGCTCGATGGTTACTTTTTGATGAGCACGAAACATTCTCTGGAGAACAATCTGTTCATCTTCATTGAGTTGAAGTCTATCATCCTGAATTTCGATGGGAACGGGCGGCAATTCAGTTTGCATATGCGGTGACCAGTTATCAACGATAAGACGCAACTGACCTAAATCAATTTTATGCTCCTGCAAAATGCGAATTGGAATACTATCACCTTCATCAATAATTGCGAGGAGAACATGTTTTTCCGTAGGCGTATGAATACCTGCATATTTTTTGGCGGTATCTGTTACTAGCTTAGCACGCGGCGATTGGCGAAACCCTGACCAATAACGCCCATCTTCCCCTGTACCAATTTCTTGACGGATACTATAACGGATGAAACGAGGTTCAATATCAACATATTCCAAAACCGCATTAGTCATGCCATTTTGGAGTTTGGTCATGGCAATAAAGAGATGTTCCACGCCAATATAAAAATGCATATGGCGTGAAGATTCTTGCTCAGCAACCCGTTGAATATCGCGTAAGGTGATAACGGTCATAACTGTTTACACCTCTTCCGCAATACGTAGATTTTGAATGCGAACCAGCGTTTTACCAATTTTGAAGAAATCGTTTTCCTCTAATTCAAAGGGAACATTGACTTTCTCACGTCCAACATAAGTCCCATTTCTGCTTTTTTCATCAACGAGCCATATTTGGCCGTCAGGATTGATTTCAAGCGAGGCGTGAAGGCGTGAGACTAAGGTATCAAAAGGAATGCACACATGGCAGGTGTCGCGACGACCCAACGTAAAACGACAACCCCACTGGTCAAGGTGGTCATCGTGTACGAAATTGCCAACGAGTCTATGAACAAGTCCATCGTCGGGACCACTCATAATCATCAAATCTACTTCGATATCATATTTTGCCATATATCTTACCAGTGAATTTGCATTGATTTGAATTACATTTGGATTATACAACGGCGTGAGGGATTACCGAAAGTGACTTAGTGTGTTTCTGGCAATTTTATTAAGTTTCAAGTCAAATTGAGTCATGTTGATGGGGTTTTT
>JBNLCD010000355.1:0-6166 GCA_050303635.1 Anaerolineae bacterium | reverse complement strand
TGAAAATTTCATAGCCTGGAGTTCATCATCCGACAGTGATAGGACGGCTGATGGTTTTGGAAATAGATAATTAGGCTCTCCATTGTAGATCACCTGCTCGCCGCAGTATTTCACCAGACGTTCTTTGATTTGATGAGCGAATTTCGCGGCGTTATTGATGAATATGAGAATCGCTTCTTAGTCGGCGAATCCTCGGATATTCGTTTTCTGGGTGATGGCTCCAAACATCTGCACAGCATTTTCAATTTTGATCTGACGTTTCAAGCGGAATTAACGGCCTCGATTGTGCGTGAAAATCACGAAAAATGGCGCGCCATGATTCCCGCTCAAACATGGCAAAGCAATACCCTGAATAATCATGACCAATCCCGCGTGGCAACCCATTTTGCGACGGGCGAACATAAACACGCGTTGTGTCGTATCACAGCGGCCTTGCCTCTTTTTCTGGAAGGTATCCCGTTTCTCTATTACGGCGAAGAAATCGGCATGGAAGATTATGCAATTCAGAGTTTAGACGAATTGCGGGATATGGTAGGTGGTGTCTATCGGCGTTTACGCTTAGCCGATGGGGCCAGTGATGCGGAGATTGTCCAAGAACTTGGCAAGTTCTCACGGGACCGTTGCCGCACACCGATGCAATGGGATGCCAGCACGAATGCAGGTTTTAGTCCGGCTGGCGCGTCAACATGGTTGCCCGTTCATGCGAATCACACCGCAATGATCAATGTTGCCAGTCAAGAAAATGACGCCCAATCCTTGCTCCATGACTATCGCAATCTCATTGCCTTGCGGAATCAGAATCTGGCTTTGCAAGTGGGCACTTTCGAGGATATTGACTCGGCCAATGAGGATGCGCTGGTATTTTTGCGTAAGGCTGACACCCAAACGTGCTTGGTTGCGCTAAATTTCAGCGAAAAATCGCTCGCTCTGTCTTATGATGGCACAGGCCAAGTCCTTTATAGCACCACACAACGCGAAAGCGCTTTTGCGGGTAATCAATTTGACCTTGCGCCCTTCGAAGTTTTGGTTGTCGCATTGAACTAGATTGACGTCTTTTTTAGCGAGATACAAGCCACCTGTCATTGCTGAGGGTGGCTTATTTGTCTGAAAATTCAGTTATGGGCTGACCACAATTAATTGGCTTAAATAGGGAGCTACTATTTGACACGCCAAATTGCCCATGGTCTACTTATTTATGCAAGAAAATAGCGCTATGCAGTCGGTTGAATTTCAATATTCTGGCCTATTTCGTGCACAAGGATCAATTTAAAAACCCCATAAATTATGAATGTTCATCCGAAGGAAATTAGTGATGTCGATTAAAGATGCGCGTTCTAGAACTATCATGGTCCTCATCATGCTTATACTTGGTGTCTTGAGCGCTTGCCAGGATGACAAGAAAAATCAGGAAAGTTCATTTGAATGCCATGACGAATTGGGTTGTGTCACCATTAACCCCGACCAACCTATCAAAATTACCTCACTCCAAGTCTTAAGTGGCGAGCCCGCTCCCTTAGGCCAAACCCAAGACAAAAGTATCCGCTTTGCGGTAGCTGAACGCGGCGGTGAATTATTGGGCCATCCCATTGAAATTACCAGCGAAGATGACTTATGCACGCGGGAAGGTGGCGCGAATGCCGCTTTGCGTATTGTGGCGAATCCGCAGGTGGTCGCTATTTTGGGGTCAACATGTTCCGGGGCGGCATCTGGCACCGTGCCGATTATGTCCGATAGCGGATTGGTAATGGTGTCGGGTCTTAACACCGCCCCCTCCCTGACGTCGATTGCCGGTGAACCGGGCTCGGATTGGTATCCGGGCTATTATCGCGTCATCACCAATGGCATTGCCCAAGCGGATGCCGCCTCACGATTTGTTTATGAAGAATTGCATTTCACCCAAGCGGCTACGATTAACGACGGCGACGCTTTTTCAGTCGGCTTAACTGGCGCTTTTAACAGTGCCTTTAGCACCTATGGCGGGGAAGTGGTGGCAGATTTGGCGGTGAATAAAGGCGATGAAGATATGCGCCCCTTGCTTGAAGCCATCGCCTTATCAGGAGCTAAAGTGGTGTTTATTCCCATTTTTCAACCCGAAGCAGATTATATTGTTAATCAAGCGAGAGAAATCGAGGGACTCGAAGATTTAGTTTTTATCGGAATAGATTCCTTGTTCCTTGATAGTTTTATTGAGGCCATCGGCGCAAACGGTCTGGGGACTTATTTTGTAACGGCAACGCTGGTTGATACACCTGATATTGTGGATTTGCGCGCGCGTTATGAAGCATTTTACGGCGAGCAACCCCAGCACAGCAGTTATATTTTTGGTTACGATTCCACCAATTTACTTCTGGATGCTATTGCCGCCGTCGCCATTCAAGACGATACTGGGCATTTATATCTCGGACGCCAAGCGTTGCGCGATTATTTGTATCAAACTGAGAATTATCAAGGGGTGTCAGGCGCGTTGACCTGTGATGAATTTGGTGATTGTTCAGCCGCTGTTTTGTCTGTTACCCGCTTTGATGATCTCGAAGCAGGGCGCGCCGGTGTTCTGGCAAATATTCTCATTACCTATCGTTTTAGCGGTGAATAGATATGATCTTTGGCAAGAAAATCTTAAAGATAATACCGACTTTCTGGAAAAACGCGGGCATTACCCTAAAATTTGGTTGGGCGATTGGCACGATTTTGCTTTTAATCATTGCCGTTACGGTTATCAGCATTGTGGCGCTGGATTTTAGCAATAAAAAATCAGCCGATGTGCAGGAAAGTACGGATATTCAACAACTGGTGCTCGAAATGAACCTCGGCCTGCAAAATGCCCGGATTAATGAGCGTAATTTCTTTATTCAGTATCCTATTATTGGGATTGATGAAGCCCGCCGTATCCATGCCCAACCAGCCGTCAGCAGTATTGCTATGGTTATTAGTCAAAGCGAAGATTTACGGGTCAAGTTGGATGCTTCAACCACCACCGGGGCGAGTCTCCAAGATAGTGATATTGATCTCAATCTCTATTTGTCAGCGGCTGAACGCAATGTGGATATTTTTCTAGATGCCATTGAGTTAGTAAGTAGATTGGCCGCGCCAGATACAGGTCTTGAATCGCAACTCACTGCGCAGGCGGATGCGTTGTTTGGGATTATTGAAAATGAAGACCCAGCAATGGTTCAGAATTATTATCAAATGCGTTTAGCTGAGGCGCATTATCTCCAAACCCGCCAACGTCCGTTTTTTCAAACAGCGTTTAATGAAGCAAGTGTGCTCCAAACGCAAATAAGTACCTCTGAAACATTGAGCGATGAGGATAAAACAAGCGCGCTAGACTTGCTTGATCAATATGAAATCACGGGCGGGGCTATTATTGAAATTGATGTGGAACTGAACAGCATCTTCAATGATTTTGCCTTGCAAGACGAGAGCGTGAATCCGATTAGTGAAGCACTCATTCTCTCCGCCGAAGAAGATGTGCAACAAGCGCAAAACGATATTGAAGATACGGCCCGCTTAATCCAACGCTTGCTGATTCTAGCCGCTGTGATCGCTATTTCCATTGCAATTAGCGCGGCTATTGTGCTGAATCAAAGTGTGACGCGCAATATTATCGCGCTGACCAATACGGCTGAACAATTGGAAAAAGGGAATTTGTCGGCACGCAGTTCAATTCATACGGGCGGCGAACTTGGCGCACTCTCTAGCACGCTCAACAGCATGGCTGATCAATTGAAATCGTCGATCGATAATCTTGAAGAACGGGTTCAATCCCGCACGCGTGATCTTGAAATTGCGGCTGAAATCTCTAAAGAGGCCGTGGCAATTGTGGATCCTGTGGTTTTGTTGCCACGTGTTACAAAACTGACCGCCGAAGGTTTCAAATTTTATTTTGCGTCTGTCCATGTATTTGATGAAGAAACGCAATTGATCAAATTTGCGGCGGGTTCTTCAGAAAAGACAGTCAATGCCGCTAATCTGCTGAACCGCAAAGTTCACATTGATGATAATGGCATTATTCCACGGGCGGCCCGTGAGCGCGTGGCGGTGGTGATCAATAATGTTGAGACATCAGCGACGTATGTGCCCTTACCGGAATTACCGGCTACCAAATCCGAAGCCGCGTTGCCCATGCTGGTTGGCGATCAGGTGATAGGTGTTTTGGATTTACAAGCGGATACCGTAGATTACTTCGGACCATCTGAACTCAAGGTTCTGCAAACACTGGCGGACCGTATTGCGGTGACAATCCAGAATGCGCAATTATTCGCAGAACAGGTGGAAATTGCCGAACAACTGAAGCTCCTCGATAAGCTGAAGAGTCAATTTTTGGCGGGTATGAGTCATGAACTCCGCACTCCGCTCAATGCCATCATCAATTTCACGCAGTTTGTTGCCAACGGCACCTTCGGTGAGATCAGTCCGGAACAATTGGAAATCTTAGAAAAAGTTATCCGCAGTGGGCGGCATTTACTCAGCTTGATCAATGATGTGCTGGATTTCTCGAAGATTGAAGTGGGTATGCTTCAACTCTTCAGACAAGACGTTAACGTGCACGATGTTTTGCAAGATGTTAAAGACACGGCACTTGGCTTAGAGATTCAAGATGGTGTAGAACTGCAATTCGACTATGCTGATAATTTACCAACCAGTATTCATGTCGATAAACGTCGTCTGCGCCAAATCCTCATCAATCTTGTTTCCAATGCGGTTAAGTTTACGGAAACGGGTTCAATTGTTGTCAAAGCGTGGGTCGAAGATGATTATTTGCAATTCTCCGTGCAAGATACTGGCGTGGGTATTGAATCAGAGCAGATTGATATTGTTTTTGAAGCCTTCCGCCAATCCGACATTGGTCATAGGACAGGCAAAGGCACGGGTTTGGGCTTACCTATTTCACGCTATCTCGCTGAAGCACATGGTGGCCAACTCTGGGTTGAAAGTGAAGAAGGGCAGGGCTCGACCTTCTATGTACGCTTGCCGTTAGAGAAGGACTCAAAACAGGCAAGCGAAACTTAAAATTCTCACTCTGTGAAGATATTTTGGGCGTAGTTTGACCATATCTCAACACCGTATAAAAGCCACTTATCGTCCATGATGGGTGGCTTTTTTCAACCCAATTGATCTACAAATTACGACATATTAGATGCAATTGTTTAGTGCCTCAAATTATTGTTTTGCTATAAATCTGAATGGATAATGCGGCCTCAATTGTTTGGGATTTTTGGATAACATCACAGTCGTGAGCTAACAAATTTCAGTTCAAGCATGGCTAAACTTAAAAACCCGTCCGAATTTGTCTCGATAGGTTTTTTGAGTTCAATTTCTCTAAACAGGATCTTAACAAGTTCTTGTTACTGTATAGCTTAAGCGGCCATGTTGCGCAACGTCAAACGTGATCCTATTTATATAATTGAGTACTTTCGTTCACTATGTATATTCCTAATTTATCATGGATAAATCATCATTTTTCGAATCAGGAGGTTCAAGAATGAGGCAAAAACTTGCTCAACGTTCGAGCATAGTGCGTATTTTTATCGCTTTTATCATCGTCGGATCGGTTATTTTTATGACAGTGCCCACCAACCAAGCCGACGCCGCTACCGACTTTTTTACAGGTACGCTTGATGGCTCCGAGCCGTCTTCACCTCTGTTGTTTGCGTTTTGTGAAGGCGGTTACGAAGAAGGACCTAGCGAAGGGCCAGAAGGTGGCCCTTATGATCTGGTCGGTCCTTATGTTGCGCCGGTTTCAGGTGCATATTATTACACCGATATTTCCATTGAATATGCGCTTGATATCCAAGTTGCAGTGACAACATCGGCGAGTGATCCCTTCAATAATTTACTCACCGTCAATGACGGTTATGCTGGTCCAACAGATGTGTTCGATGACTATGGGGATGTCTATCTGAACGCTGGCACCACATATTATTTCATTGTGCAAGGACTTTGTAATTGGGGTGTGGGTGATTGGGAATTTTCCATTGCCTATGCAATTGCCCCACAACCGGCTCCGCAAATAGGTATGATCATGATTAGTGTGGCCCAAGCCCAACCTGTTTACGACTCAGCCGCAGGAAATATCGTCCGTGATGCAGGTGGCCATGAACTCTGGTTGCCTCAAGATTTTGACGGCAACGGTTTCGATACGCATCTCGTGATGAGTAGCACCGAA
>JBNLCD010000354.1:0-6169 GCA_050303635.1 Anaerolineae bacterium | reverse complement strand
AGAGCGTGGATTCCAAATCAGGCAGAAGTAAATACACCAACCATGCCAATGCAACCAATGCTAGTAGTCCAAAGACAGGTGTCAGCAAGTAGAAACCCGTTTCGCTGAATAAAATATTTGCCCCGGCGAGAAAAGCACCATAACCGGGCGACCACACTGTTGCACTTTTGTAAGTTTCGGTGTCTGGTATCCGATAGCCAATGGGTACCAGTGCACCTGTATATAGATGGAGGTCATTGGTCATCTCAACGAGGGGAAATTCGTGCTCTAGACTGCCAGTGGTGGCAAAATCATATCCCATTTGGGTGTAGGCATAAGGATCACTCGCTGTAACCCCATGGGCGCGAATTGTGAAGTAAGTACCTACCGCCCACATCAACGTACCCATCAATAAAATGCCACTAAAAAATTTTACAGTTCGTTGAAAATCTAACGGACGTGCCAAGAAAAAATGACTGGCTAAACCCATTTGCCCAGCGAGTGTCCAAATCAGGCCAATCAACGCCCATGTATTGATATTGAGTATGTTGAACAAAGGCGGTTCTAAGACAAATTCTTGACCTTGCAGACGGTAAACTACAGCCAGTCCAAGCCGAATACCAATCACACCGTAAGTCGCAAACAGTGGCGCGAGCGTTTCTAGCCAAGCATAGGTCTGCCGTGTCCTGATGAGGATTGATACGGGAATTAAAAGCAGAAGAGGTAACAACGCCCACCAATACACATTATGACTTAAGCGCACAATCGCTAACCAACCCAATATGTGAGTTAGACATAGGCTGATTTGCATCCATTGGGCTATACGCTCTGTTGAAGGCTGTAATTGTAATTTAAGGACTGACCAATGGCGTGTCAGTAAAACTTGGGCAAAAGAGGGCATATTGGGCTTGGCTCCCGCAAAAAAGTGAACTCGACTCAATTTTATGAGTCCACATTCAGTGTTACTAGATTAAATATGTGGACAAAATATATTGATATGTTGATAACTTGAATCAACATATCAATATAATCAGATTATTCTCCGCAAAACTTATTGGTAATCGTATTCACCCGGAAGGGGCGCACTTGTGCCTGAAAAACATAAGCTTTTACCGCAGGATCATTCTTGACAATTAGTTCGGCCTCTTCTGGTGAATCAGCACTGAAAACAATCATGGCTACATTATCCCAAAAATCGCCTTCCATGCCGCCTCCGAATAACATACGGCCTGCGCGGAGTTGTTCCGCCCAATAGGTCGAATGGCCGCTGAGTGCTTCACTAACACCGGGTTCTTCTGGAAAGATACCCGTATCTTGCCAACGCAAATATAAATCATGGCGTAGACGAATGAGCATAATATAGGCATCAAGGACATCTGGATTAGATTTGCCATACATAACGATAGTTTGTTCCTTTGTCTATTGTTTCCATTTTCCGTAGCGCCGAAGCACAACCAAATTACCAATGGTGGTCGCGGGATACCATTGGGTTAAACCGTGTTCATCGTGCCACGAACCATCGTCATGTTGATTGTCGAGAATATAAGTCAGGCCACGTTCAATCAAATCTTGGGGACAATATCGGGTTAATTCATCATCCGGCCTAGGACAAAACCTAAAAATTTCACCATATTGATTTTCTGGTGCTTGCCGCGCACACTCCACAATTTGTTCCCGCGTCGCTTGTTGATGCGCTTCCAGATTAGGGAATTCCGGCACATTCATAAAATAATCGAAGGCTCGATAATTCATGAAGAGCCATTCTGTACTTTTGATTTTTTCGATGGTTAGATTAGTTTGCACCCACTTTTTGGTGCGTTCGGCAACTTGAGGTGGACATAAACCCAGCTTATGCAAATTTCCCGTAGGTGAGGTGGGGTCATCTTGCCCAGCACTATTAATCCACCACGGGGCATGCGGATAATTCATAATCTCAGGCGGATTGATAAGTGTGCCATCTTCCGCTTGATGCGCTTCCAACCACTGCGGCGCACCGTCTAAGACATGCCCAATCGGTATTTCATTGGAAACTAACGCTGTCAACAAATATTCGAGCGGTAAATGATGAGATTGTGGGGCCTTCATATCGTGCTCAAACCCATGTGCAAAACCATTGTCATCATTTTTATAAGCCAGAATAGCCCGATGAAGTTGATCTACCGAGCCATTTTCAAAATGATAGGCAAATAAACTCCGTTCAAAAACAGTTCCGTGGTTATAAACATAATCACGCGCCTTGGCAAAATTAACACCCATGATCTTTACCTTTCAACACTAGAACATGAGTTCTAATTTTAGCGTCCATCGGTGTAAATTGCAAACACTGAGCTTTAATCATAACCGGGCAATGGTGCGATATGGACGCGATAGGCGGCGGCTTGAATATAACTAATCACGGCCAATATATACCCGCTAATAATGCCCAGCAGTGAAATCGTATAAAGTGTGATCATGATGAAGGCAAGAGTTCGTGCATTCTCCACGTCAGCCTGATTGAGGCTATCGTTGCCATAATCCCGAAACAATGTGATCGCCGGAAAAGCTTCATTGAGTTCAGCCGAATAACTTTCCAGCAAGAAATAACCGGCCAGCATGAGCAAAAAGAAGAGAATGGTTGAGAGCACGGTAATGATAATCCCAACAACACCCCAACGGCGACCGGACCGTTCACGTTTCCCCCGCACATGCGCCGCACCGGACCCTTCTTCGAAAATATAACCATCGGGTTCAAGGCCAATATAGACTTTGTCTTTATTGAAACCAGTCGTGAGCAGAATTAAGAAATACCATGCCGCGCCGAACATCGTCCAACCCGCAACCGTCCACCAGAAAAATGGCAGGGTTTTACTTTGACGGAGCAGGCCTTCATACTGATTGCGACCAATCAATTCATAACCTGCATTTTGATAAGCTTCAACCCGTTGATTAAGCCAGTAATCATTGGGCACAGCCGGTTGCGCAGGTTGCATATATTGGGGCTGGGGCTGATAACCAGGTTGCGCATAACCTGCCGCCGCTTGATAAGATTGTTGATAACTATACGGTAAGGCTTGTTGCTGTTGCGTAGCATAGGGTGATGGCGGTACCTGTTGATAAGCTGGTTGTTGCACGGTTTGATAATTATTCATCGGCGGTGGTGTAAATGGTGCCGAGGGAATCACGACCGCTTGCATTTGGTGTGTTGGTTCACGATTGGAGCCTGTTTCGGTATCCAAAGGCGGCAACGGTTCAGGTTCGGGTACCCGTGCGGCAGGGGCCACCGGTGATGAACCTGCAATGGCCGAATGACTAGCAGGCAACGTACTTAGGGCATCTAAATCAGCCGGTAAGCCACGTGTTCTTATATCTTCCATGGGTTCATCAGGTTTAAATTCTGCATCAATGGGTTGAACCGGAATTGGCATTTCCAGCTTGGTTTCAGGCAGATTAGGTTTCGCGGGAGATTGGATTATAGGTTCTTCAACAGTTTCAAGGTGTCCCAAATTTTCAACATCATCAACCATTGTCACCGTGCGCTCAACACTACCTTGAATAACATCCATTTCATCTTCAGGTAAGTCGCCTAGCACAGTGGCAAAATCTTCTTCTTCATTATTAACCGCTGTTTCGTCATTGCCATTATCTTCAGGCCGCACATAAATATTCGCTTCGCCAAGCGGCGTAGATGCCACATCACTGGTGTCATCAGGTTCGACAGGTGGAATGGTGGCCATTCTCTCCGGTAATTTCGAGGGAAAATCAGGCATGTCATCCATAATCGTAGACTGTTCAGCAACTTCTTCGCTGTCGGGAGGATTTTGCACCTCCGTTGCTAAGACTGTCATCATTTGGGCATCATCAATCGCTGGATTTTCTATTTCTGAAGCATCCCGTGAATCGGAATCAACCTCCAATTTTTCATCACAATTGGGGCAAAAGGGAGTATTCCAACTAATCGATACACCACAATGAGGACAGGTGCGAATATCTGTTTCAGCCACTGAGTAGCACTCCTTCGTCAGCTTTGCGTCATCTTGGTTCCCATTATAGACGTAAATCAGCAAAATTGCTGAGTGCTCAGCCCTCGTTTACATGACGCTACCCCTAGTGAAGCTTGACTAAGCTACATCATTTGGGAGTTAGCGATATTCACTGGTAGAAACAAAATGAGGTGGATTTCCGAATTAACTTTCACAACTTTCAATAAATTTTGAAAGTTGTGAAAGTTCTGTTATAATTAAATTGTCTTGTTTAATTATCTATTGCAAGGAGCATAGATGATGGCAACCTCTACTACCCCCTCACTCACTCGTGAACTTCACGAACGCCTAGGGAAAGTCAATCATCAACCCGTTGATGTGGCCTCCTATACCAATAAACGGTTTACGGTTAATTATCGTGTGCCAGTAGACCAACTCCGTCGCCTTATTCCTGAACCCATCGAAATTGATGAAATCGGGGATACAGGGTTAAGCATCCTAAGTCAATGTGTCTGTGATTTTCACGTGACACGCTTCGGTCCCGTACCAATTCCCAAGACCCACACCAACGAGATGTTATGTCGGGTCAGTGTCAAAATTCCGAAAAAAGGCCAATGGCATCGGGCCTACTACACCTTAAGATCGGATACCTCGTCGCGAATTTTAGGTATCTTAGGTGGATATTTTTCTCATTTTCGCAAAGCAATTTCGCAATTTGCACGCCGCGATGATGGCAGTGTCTATGAAATTGAATGTCAGGCGAAGGATGCGCTGTGTAATGGCTATTTTATTGGCTATTTAGACAGTGTCTCGAAAGAAAAACCGACCTCTACTCATTTTGAAAATGTAGACGCCGCGAAAGATTTTATTTATCAACTCGATGGCAGTTGTGGTTATTCATACAGTCGCAACAAACTATCATTTCAGGAGATTGATTATCCAGAGTGGGATATCTATTTTTGCCACAAATATGACTATGATTTTGCTTTACTCAATCACCTGATGGATACCTATCAATTAGATGCTGAGCTAGATTGCGTCCTGTTCCTAGAAAAAGTGGCACAGGTATGGGGATCTTCTTGGCTTTATTCAGATAAAAAGCATTCAAAATCAGCAACTCAACCTGCTCAAAATCTAGCTGGCTAAGTTTAGTATTGTTCATTATATAGAAAATAGAAGCAAAGGGACTGGTTTGCAAAAAGATCACTCATCCAAATGTAATCAGTCCCAAACTCATACTATCCAAATTTATTGTAAGTTGCGCTCATCCGACATCTCATCCGCAAATACTTGAGGAATTTCGCCATCACTATTATTGAGCAACCGTCGCCGGATTGAATCACGTTCATCATCATTTAATAGGTCAAGCAAAAGAGTTACGGCATCGACATTCCGATCGGTATTTTTGAGCTTTTCATTTTGGCCGAAGGCATCGAAAGGGTTATTGTCCCGCCAAACAACAAATGTTGAGCCACCTGCCAACATCACAGTTAAGAGTCCAAGAGTAAAATTAAAAAAGTGGGGACTGCGGCTCGAAATAATAATCATCAAAATTGTGAAGCATACCCAAATGACGACCGTTGCAATCACGCGGGCATCCGTTGGACCAAGTTCCTTATTTTCCTTTGGCATTATGTTTACATTCCTTCTAACTATAATTGTACTTTTGCTATCTATACGTTGATGGGGAGAAATCTGTTGCTGTGTTTCACAAATTTCTCCCCATTTAGGAATTTTTATATTTTTTGGTCAGTTAGATTATTCAGGTATCCCATCATAATCGCGTGCGCATCGGAAACCAATGGTTCGCTGGGCCGTCAACATACTGAGCCCGTAGCGCGTTGTGCTACGAACTTTATCGGATGTACCATCATACGAACCCCCGCGTAAACCACGTGAGACGAAGTTGGTTTCTAGATTTTCTCGACCATCATCGGCTGTATAGGGATAAGGAAATTGTTCTAGGTCATAAATCGTACTAACCCATTCCCAAACATTGCCATTCATATTATAGGCACCAATCCAGGAAACACCTTCTGGATAGGCATCTACGGGTGCGGTAGCTCCAAACCCATCATAGCGTTCGCGATCAGCCCATATATAGGCGAACTCAGCATAACAATCGCCTTCACAATAATTGAGGGGCGGTGTATCTACTCCGACATACATATCCATAGAGTTTGTCCACGGAACATATAAATTATCAGGCCCACGTGCGGCATATTCCCATT
>JBNLCD010000353.1:0-6186 GCA_050303635.1 Anaerolineae bacterium | reverse complement strand
GGAAAATATGGCTCACTTGAGATTCAAGTTCTTCCACGGTTTCATAGGGTTTAAGGGGTGGTAAATTATCGGGATCGACCATCATATCCCACGGACGCAACTCATCCACGCCAAGGCGTTGGCGGCGTTTTTCGTCGAGCTTAATTTTCAGGGGCAAGACGACTTTTTCAACTGCGGCATAAAATTCTTTGCAATCCTCCGGCGTATAGTCGAAACGGCCCATTTCAAGCCAACGATAATCTCTGAAGTTTGACAAATCAGCATTGGCGGCGATTTTTTGCCGCAGAGCATAGAGTTGTTGCCAGATATCGTTGAGATCAAGGCTATCCGCATGAATCGTTTTTACCGTCTTCACCCATGCTTCTTGCCGAATTGTCCGGTCTGATTCAACCATATATTGCATGAGTTGCATAAGTGGGACTTCTTCACCATCCCATTCAGCGGTTTGACTGCCTGTTATTTTGTCATAACGACTGGTGAGTGCACTGACTTCGGTGGCGAGTGGAATATTCTCCTCGCGAAAGAGGTCCACCCGCGTTTGGATATCGCGCATGGCAAGCTCAAACCAGGCAGGCACATCAATATGACTGTCGACAAGTTTAGTCTGCACTTTCTGGTCATAAGCCTGCCGCTGAGGGTCGACTTCGGTGTAGAAGCGTTCATAATTCGCTTCGGCAACGCTATCAGAAACATTTTGATTCAGTTGCACGCCAATACGAGATTCCATTTCAGAGAGCAAGCGCGCCAATTTGTCCCATTCTTGTAACCACGTTTCAAAACTATCTTGTGTCAGATCAAAGTCAAGGAGGCTTTGATAATGCGGTTCAATTTCATCCCATGTCCATGCTAATAAATTTTCAGTTGTTGCTGGATACATTTTTTCCACCTTCGCTTATTTATCGAACTACCAATAAAACTGTCCTATCGTGAATAATAAACTTTCGGACGGGTTAAGGTTCAAAATGGCAAAGACTTCAATTATTCTGGCTGAGTATTCTGTGCTTGACACCGTTAATCAACTCTTGCTATCCTAATTCTATAATTGAACACCGCAAAAAACGGTGACGGAGAATAACCTTGAATAAGTCTCCAGCGAGCTGACGGTTGGTGCAAGTCAGTGACTTTAAACAAGGGGTTCCACTCCAGAGTTACATCTTAACCCCCATGTGCTAAGAGATGTCGGGTGCGCCCGTTAACGCGCTGAGTTTAAGCAAATAACTCACTGAGGCAGATGTCGTGAGGCATCCGCAAATTCAGGTGGCAACGCGAGTCCCCTCGTCCTGATATTGGGCGGGGGGATTTTTTTGTTCCATACCATTCATCTAAATAGGTAAGGAGTGACATCATGGAACCACGTGACATTATGGATATTTTGATACTGGTCATCATTGCTATTGGGTCAGTTTGGGCGGGATTGCGCTTATATAGTGACTTTACGCGCCCATTACCTGACGAAACTAAAGAGCAGAATAATAACTAGGAGGAGCGATGCTCGATATTAATTTAATTCGGAATAAGCCGGATTTTGTCAAAGAACGACTGGGTCGCTTATTTGATGAACAAGCCGTCAATCGGATTGATGATGTGTTGGCGTTGGATGTCAAACGTCGTGAATTATTGCAAGAAAGCGAAGTCCTCAAAGGCTATCGTAATCGTTTAAGCAAAGCGACAGGGCGTTTACGCGGTGACAAAAAAACGCCGTTAACTGAACGATTGCCCTTAGCCCAAGAATTGTTGAACTTACTGGAAGCCGAAGATTATGACGGTGCAGAAGCGTTGCTGGAAAATCCCCCGGCCGCTGTTGATGAAGCGGCCGACGATGTTTTCAATCAAACGATGCAAAGTATTTTCTTGGCCATGAAAAATATTGGCGAGGCAATTTCGGTTATTGACGAACAAGTCAATCAAGTTGAGAGCGAACTTGAAGATAATATGCTGTGGTTGCCGAATTTGCCCCATGACAGCGTGCCTGTTTTTGAATCGGAAGATGACAATATTGCGCATCCCGAAAAAGGCACCAAGCGCAACTATGAGTTTGAAGTGAAGCCCCATTGGGACCTTGGTCCTGAGCTGGGTATTATTGATTTCGAACGCGGCGTAAAGCTTTCAGGAACACGTTTCTATATTTTGGCGGGCATGGGCGCTCGTTTGCAACGCGCTTTAACCAGCTTCTTGTTGGATGAATTAAATGAAGCCGGTTTCCAAGAGTTGTATGTGCCGCTGTTGTTGCATGAACATGCGCTGTATGGGTCGGGCCAATTCCCGAAATTTGTCGAGACCAGCTACAAGGTTGAGGATGGAGAATTTTATTTACTTCCGACGTCGGAAGTAGCTATCGTCAACATGTATGCTGATGAAATATTCGATGAGAGTGTCTTGCCACGCTATCACATGGCCCACACACCCTGCTTCCGTCAAGAAAAGATGAGCGGCGGGCGCGATGTACGTGGAATTAAGCGGGTGCATCAATTCCAAAAAGTGGAAATGATTAAGGTTTGCACGCCCGAAAATAGCTACGCAGAACTTGAAGCGATGACGGCCATGTCGGAATCGTTGGTGGAAAAACTTGGCTTACCCTATCGCCGTTTAGAAATTGTGTCGGGCGATTTAGGGTTCACCGCCACCAAGAAATACGATGTGGAAGCATGGTCGCCGGGATGCCAAGAATGGCTCGAAATTTCGTCGTGTAGCAATACTGAAGATTTCCAAGCGCGGCGCGCTAATATCAAATATCGACCTGAAGATGGTGGCAAACCGCAATTTGTGCATATGCTCAATGGGTCGGCTTTGGGGATTCCAAGGGTTTTGATTGCAATTTTGGAAAATTACCAAACCGAAGATGGTTGTGTAATTGTTCCACAGGTTTTGCGGCCCTATTTGGGTGGTCTCGAAATCATCGAACCTGTCTAAGACATTTTTAATGAGAGGTAAAGCTGTTTACCTCTCATTTTTTTTGGAAAAATCAGAACAAATGAGCTATAATTTTGTTCTCGAAAAGTTAAACAGGCTACGAGAGATTAGGTACAATGAGCTATCAGGAAACATTTATCCAAATTGCCCCCGATTCAACGGCAAGTTATGCGGTGGTTCCGGTCAGTAAGGGTGATAAAAAGACTATTCATCAGATTCAATATGAATTATTGACAGAAAAACCCTACTACTATGATCATGACGAATTGAACTTTGCTGTATATGCCATCCGCCAAGGATTTTCTGAGGGGGAATTGACAACAAATGGGAAAGCGCTACGTGCTGAATTTTTCAAGAAAGGGCACCCATGTCTACGGGCGTCAGCTTTGACCAAAAAATATGGTTGGGGGGCGCACTACAATGCTGACGGCAAAATCGCATTATATCCAATGGAATCGACCGAATATCAAGCTTTCATAGAACAATATCAAGGCACGAAGAATCTACTTGATGCTATGCGGTCTAAACGTAAATAAAAAACACTCCCACTTCGTGGTTAATATGTGGGAGTGTACTTTTACATAGCAGGGTAGTCTTAGGTAAACAATGGCGTCATATCAAATTCCGCAATTAGAGCATCCATTTCTTCAGTGGAAGGGCGAGTCTCGAAACGACTAGCCGCGTCTAATACCATCGGCAAAACATGAATATCCCCCACTGTATTGAGAAAGATGCCTTCTTGCCCCAAAACCCAATGCACCACTTTATCGATGCCGGCTTGCGTGGTGAGTGGTTCATACCAAGTCGCAAAGGAATGTTGATCGGTTTGATGGGGTCGCCGTGTGACCGATTTGATCGTTTGAACAGCAAAATTCCGTTCTTTAGCGAGTCCCAAAATTTGATTAAAGCCTTCGGCATAAACTGGATTTTGCATCATGATATAGCTGAAGGGAAGCAAAACCGAATCGAAGTCGAAGCGGTCTAAGCTTTGGAGATGCCGTTTTGCAATAACCACATCGTGCCCCGTTACACCAATATATTTAACCAAGCCTTGGTCACGCGCTTCGATCAAATATTTAAGCGCACCATTGGGCCCCATGGCAACTTTCCACTCTTCTTCACCAACCAGATAATGCAATTGAATGAGATCAACCGAATCTACGCCTAGCCGTTCGAGTGATTTTTCAAATTCAGCTTTGGCGGTATCATAGGTGCGTTCACCTGTTTTGGTAGCTAAGAAGAACTTGTCGCGGGAATGTTTAAGCCACGGCGCAATCCGCAATTCGGAGTCGCCATAGCTGGCGGCGGTATCAATATGGTTGATGCCATATTTCAGCAAAACATCAAGCGTTTGATCAGCTTCATCTTGGGTAACATTACTGAGCGCCGCCGCGCCAAAAATAGTACGGGTGCTCATATGGCCTGTCCGGCCAAAAGGTGCTTTTGCAATTGTCATAACTGTACCTTGCCTGAACTATTGATAAGTCTATTTCCCTTATTTATCCTATATTTCAGCTATTTTTGCCACAAAATTTGATTGTCTAGAGTTTTTGCCCAATATATAAACCACGTCCGGTGATGCCTTTTTCATCAAAGATGGCGTGCCATCCCGCCGCTTCAAAAGCTTGCAAGTATTCTTCATGTGTAAAGAGTGTCAGGCGATGCATTTCTACAAAATGATGAATGGGATTAAACGTATCGGGCTTGTTTTCAGCCACGAGATAGTGCATTTCCATCGCGGAGACATTGTCCTCTAAAACGCTGGTGCCCATCCGTGAAATTTTGAGATGTGGTTCATCCACACATAAAAGATGCGCACTCCCTACATTGAATACCTCAGGACTTAGCCATGGCTCAACGATAATTAGGCCATCATCAGCGACATGGTGCGCCATGCTTCGCAGAGTTTGATTGAGATTTGCGACTGGGCCGACATAGCCAATCGAACTAAATAGACAGGTGATCACATCAAATTTTTGACCCAAATCAAAATCAATCATACTGCTATGATGAAAAGGAATTGCGGGCAAACGCTCATGCGCAATTGCCAGCATCCCTTCATCTAAATCAAGGCCCTGCGTAGTGTAATATTCCTGCAAATACTCGACATGTTTGCCTGTACCACAAGCAACATCAAGTAAAGTTTTGTATTTACGTTGTTGGTGCTTCTTGATGAAACGACGAATTTTAGTAACTTCATCGGCGTAATCTTTAAAACTGTAAATCGCATCATAAAATTGAGAAGTTTTGGTATACATTAAAATTCCTTTCAGTCGCACTAACAATAAATAAAATAGAGCAATATTTATCATCATATCGCTCTATTATTTGAATCGCTATTGAGATTAGGTTTGGTTCGGGCTATCCTGCGCGCGGATCGTTCGGCGCAACTTGGAATTGCGCTGGCCACGGCACATAACCACTAAAGAATTCTTCTTCGTTAATCAGGATATTGCCATCTTTATCACGCACGGTCCGATAGATATATACATCCGCACCTGATACAGCATAATCAACTTGATAAGCGGCTCCATAGGGCACGCCCGGTGTACCAATATAAAGGGGCGACGGCGCGCCGCGTACATTCCGGACATAGGGGCCATCTTTGGTTACAGTGCGCCCCATATCTGTGCTGTAAAAGCGGAACGTCACCGAGCTACTGCCGGGTGTCACATAAGTTTCAATCAGCAAGTGGTAGGGCGTGTCATTCAAGAAACGGAAATCGACAATGGGTTCATAAACGGTGGCATCCATGCCTGGACCTTCACCCACTTCATAATAGCCGACGCGATACGCATGTGAATAACGTTCGAGAATGGGATAGCCTGCATAAAAAGCGGCTTGGAAAACGGTGGATGAAACCTGACAGACTCCACCCCCGACGCCCGCAATGGTTTGATTGCCAACAATAATCAGCGCTTCTTCAAAACCTGTATCCTGACTAACATCACCCAGCCATTGATTGAAGGAGAATTCTGAATTCGGTGGAATAACTACCCCGTGGAAGTTAGCCGCCGCCACTTGAATATTGGTTTGGCGGGCAACCGTGCTACCTTGATAGTAGGTGGTTGCGGACTGAACAAGCTCTGTAATACCGAGTTCAGCCGCTGTGGCGGTATCGGGAATATCGGGGACAACATCCACAAAGACCAACTCAACCATACGATTTTCAGTGGAGAAAACTGCCGCATGAAATTGAGGCAAAGTCGTAAACACATCGAGTTCGCGACCAATTTGGCTCGCTTCAAGGACATTTAATTGGCGTGTCCCGTCATC
>JBNLCD010000352.1:0-6223 GCA_050303635.1 Anaerolineae bacterium | reverse complement strand
AATTTCCCAAATATCATTTTTAGTCGAAGTTTGTGTCACATCATCAGCAATATTGAATAAGCGGCTGAAAACCCGAATCACATTTCCATCCACTAACGGGGCGGCTTCACCAAACGCAATACTCGCAATTGCGCCAGCTGTATAGCGCCCAATACCTTTTAATTTTTGCAACTCGTCAGCGGTTTGGGGCAATTCTCCGTCATAATCAGCCACAACTTGCTGAGCGGCGCTTTGTAAATTACGCGCTCGACTATAATAACCTAAGCCTTCCCAAGCTTTTAGAAGATCATCTTGTGGGCTTTCAGCCAAGTCCTCAACGGTTGGAAACTGTTTTAAAAATCGTTCGTAATAAGGTATAACCGTGGTAACTTGAGTCTGCTGAAGCATAATCTCTGAAAGCCAAATGTAATAGGGGTTGGTGGTCTGTCGCCACGGAAGATCAGCGGCATTGGCTTCAAACCAAGGGATTAAGGCCAGAATAAATTCGTGTTTGGGCAAAGGCTCAGTCTCCGTTAGAATAGATGTGGTTTTATGACAATTCTTGCTATTGTAACAGATGACAAAATTCGGCGTAACACGTCGAGATATGCTATACTTGACATAGCCATTAATTGAAACTTTTTTAGTCCCAAATTCACTTTATAGATGAAAATAACAGTAATAAACCCCAAGGTGCCTTATGGGTCGATTTAGACGTAATAGTGACGACGACAATCAAGAAAAACCGAGTAGCCGCCGTTTCGGTCGCCGCGATGGTGGCGACGACGATAAAAAAGACGACAAGAAATCAAGTAGTCGCTTTGGTCGTCGTGGTGGCGGGGATGATGACAAAAAGGACGACTCTGGTGGTCGTCGCTTTGGTAGTTCATCGGGTGGACGTTCTACCGGTGGTGATTCATCCGGTGGACGAACCTTCGGTGGTTCCCGTGGTAGTGATAACAAAGATGATGACGGCGGTGGTCGCCGCAGTCCATTTGGTGGTAGTTCCAGCGAAGGACGTACGAGTAGTCCCTTTAGTCGCGATAGCGATAGTGGTGGCGGGCGTACCTTTGGTTCATCACGTGGTGGTGACGATAAAAAAGATGATAAGTCATCTGGTAGTGGTCGCTTTAGCCGCTCCAGTGGTGGCTCGTCCGGTGGCGGGGACGGTTCTGGTAGCCGTTTTAGCCGGGGCGATGACAAGAAGGACGATAAGAAATCTGGCTCATCGCGCTTTGGCCGTTCTAGTGGCGGCTCATCCGGCGGCGGCAGTGGTTCTAGTAACCGCTTCGGTTCACGCGGTAGCGATGACAAGAAGGACGATAAGAAAACCGGTTCATCCCGTTTTGGCCGCTCCAGTGGTGGCTCATCCGGTGGCGGCAGTGGTTCCAGTAACCGCTTTGGTTCTCGCGGTGGCGATGACAAGAAGGATGATAAGAAATCTGGCTCATCCCGTTTCGGACGCTCCAGTGGAAGCTCAACCAGTGGCGGAAGCGGTTCAAGTAGTCGCTTCGGCTCGCGTGGTGGCGATGATAAGAAGGATGACAAGTCGGGTTCATCGTTTGGCCGATCTAGTGGTGGCTCATCCGGCGGCGGCAGTGGTTCCAGTAACCGCTTCGGTTCACGCGGGGGCGATGATAAGAAAGACGATAAGAAATCTGGCTCATCTCGTTTTGGCCGATCCAGTGGAAGCTCATCCGGCGGTGCTAGTGCAACCAGCGGTGGCAGTGGTTCCACTGGCCGTTTCGGTCGCGGCGGCGATGATAAGAAAGATGATAAGAAAACCGGCTCATCCCGTTTCGGGCGCTCCGGTGGTAGTACAACCGGCGGTGGAAGCTCAACCAGTGGCGGCAGTGGCTCCAGTGGCCGTTTCGGTCGCGGCGGCGATGATAAGAAAGACGATAAATCGTCAGGAGCTGGCAGTGGTCGTTTTAGTCGTTCCGGTGGCAGTTCATCGGGTGGCGGCGACACAGGTGGCCGTACCTTTGGCTCGCGTGGCGGTGATGACAAGAAGGATGATAAGAAATCTGGCTCATCCCGTTTCGGACGCTCCGGTAGTAGTTCAACCAGTGGCGGCAGTGGTTCCAGTGGTCGTTTCGGTCGTGGCGACGATAAGAAAGACGATAAGAAATCAAGTAGTGGTCGCTTTAGTCGCGGAGGCGATGATAAAAAATCATCGAGTAGTGGCCGTTTCGGTCGTGGCGACGATAAGAAGGACGATAAACAATCTGGCGGCGGTGGACGCTTTAGCCGTGGCAATAAAGATGATAAGAAGGACGCCAAGCCAGCTACGGCAACTGGCCGTTTCGGCCGTGGATCATCTGACAGTAAAAAAGATGATAAAAAATCTGGCGGCGGAATTGCGGGGCGTTTCCGTCGTGGCGGTGGCGATGACAAAAAATCAGCACGCTCAAGCGGTAGCTCAAATAAACGCGATCTACCCAAGCAAAAAGGTACCGCGCGCAATGTTACAACAGGTCTAGACTTAGATCGTAAACTCGACATTGCAGGTTTCATGATGTTGGCAGTCGGTGTTTTCTTAGGCCTCGGCTGGTTACAAGCCATGACATCCTCAGCTGATGTTGAAGGTATTACAGGTACTGTTGACCAACTCATGTCCCAACTCTTTGGCGACGGGCGGATTGTGGTGGCAGGTGCGCTGATTTATGTCGGCGGCTGGCTGATTTTACGTTTCTTCGGCACCATGTTTGATATTGATTATTACCGTCTAGCAGGGCGTGGATTAATGTTCATCACCTTGCTAGCAACGCTCCAATGGTGGAGCTTACTATTCTTGGAATTCCCCGGCAAAATCAATTATGTGCCGGATTTAGAATCCTTGCACCGCCAAAGTGATCAACTCTGGCAAGATGGTGGCGGCGGCGGCGTTATTGGCCATGAGCTTTACATGTTGCTCATGAATTTCAATGACTATGGCGTCGTTGTTATGCTTGTCTTTGCGTGGATTCTTAGCCTGTATCTGGGCTTTGAACTTTCACTCGAACGTACTTCCAATTATGTGATTGCGACGCGAAACGCGCGGGCGGCGAAACGGGCTGAACGAGCTGTCGCTGAACCCGAACCTCAACCAGTCGAGGCGAAACCCGCCCCGGTGTCCCAACCAGCGTTGGCAACAGCGAGCGCCAGTGGAACATCTACTTCTAAAGTTGAAGACAAGCCGCAACGACGGAGCCTGTTTGGACGAGGTGGGCGGACTGAAGCGCCATCCAATGCACCCATTACCGCCGATACCGATGGCGATACACCCAAACGCGCGGTGGCAGAAGAGAAACAAACAGCGGGTCGCATTCAAGTACCAACCGATGCTCCGATTACAGCCGATACCGACAGCGATACGCCCAAACGTCGTGGATTATTTGGCCGTGGAGGACGCAAGCAAGCACCTCAAGCTGTGGCTGAAAATACCTCAGCGGCAACAGCTACGACCACGAAGGTTGAAGACGAGAAATCTGGTCCGCAACGCCGAGGCCTCTTTGGTCGACGCGGACGTGATCAAGAAACGGGTCAAGTTGAAACAACCGCCGCAACGACAGGCCGTCGTCAACCCGCCGAAGCTACCGACGAATCGGGCGGCATTCGCCCCCAAGGACGGCGTCGGTTTGGAAGTGGCGATAGTGAACCTGTTGAAACGGTTACCGCAACACCTGCTTCCGCCGATGCGAAACCGGACGCAGATCAACAACCGGCACGGCGGACTGCGGCCGAATCTACAAGTGCACCTGCTGGGCGACGGACGATACCGGCTGATACAGGCAAAACAGCCGAGCAACCTGCCGCGACAGCGACACCGAGCACAGGTGGTAAAGCCACTGATTTGCAACCAGCTTTTTCACCGCCGGCGGATAAACCTGCGGATGCGAAACCTGCTGTTGCCAGTAAACCTGTAACTGATGCTAAACCAGAAGAATCCAAAGATAAAGCGGATTTGGTCACAGCGGCGGTTACCGGAGCAAGTGTTGCCGCGGCCAGTTTAGCCAGTGATAAAGCAACGACCTCAACTCCGGTTGAGAACAAAGATGCGAAGCAATCTGATGCCAAACCTGCGCAACCGCGTAGTGCGACGACCTCAACCGAACAGAAACCAGTGGAAACTGAAGCCAAGGCAACCGCTAAGCCAGATGATACTGGCGCGAAACCTGTTGAAGCCAAACCAGCGGCAACCGAAACAACGACTGAAGAACCTGTTGTTACGGCCAAACCGCGTGGTCTCTTTAATCGCGATCAACAAGCGGATGCTAAGCCGACTGAACGTGAGGTTAAACCTGCACCGAAACCTGCGGCGCAAGCTGAACCGAAGGATGCAGTGGCAACCCAAACCGTTGAACCGGATAAAGAATCAGCCGTGGCTATGCCGGCCGCTAGCAATAATAAGCCAGCCGGATTATCCGATGCGGCCTTTGCCGCTGTCAACGCGGCGACAGCTTCAAGTGCTCCCAGTGAAAATCAAGACGACGGCGATCATAAGTCGAAATCTGAACAAGCCGAAGAAGAACTCGAAGCGGCTAAAACTGAAGCAACAGCGGGACGGTGGCGTCGACCTGACTATCTTAAATTATTGGAAGAAGGGTCTGAACAAACCATCGAGCAACAAATTTTGCTCCAACGCGCCCAAACCATCGAAGATACCTTGATCAGCTTCGGCGCACCGGGTAAGGTTGTTGAAGTTAACACGGGTCCGGTAATTACCCAATTTGGGGTTGAACCCGACTATATTGAACGGCGTAACGGCTCGAAATCACGCGTTAAAGTTTCAGCAATTGCTGGTCTCGAAAAAGATATTGCGTTGGCCCTTGCCGCTAAAGCTATCCGTATTGAAGCACCTGTACCGGGTAAAGGTTATGTTGGTATTGAAGTACCAAATGCCGAAGCCGCTGTGGTGAGCTTGCGCGATGTGATGATGTCCGACCATCATAAGAAGAAAGTGGCCAAATCTAAACTCAGTGTTGGTTTAGGCCGTAAGGTTGATGGCGATCCCATTACCGCCGATTTGACATCCATGCCCCACTTGTTAATTGCTGGGGCCACGGGTTCTGGTAAATCCGTGTGTGTGAATGCGATTATCGCGTGTTTACTGTTGCAAAATACACCCGAAGAATTGCAATTCATTATGGTGGACCCCAAGCGCGTGGAATTAGCGGGTTATAACGGTATTCCGCACTTGGTATCCCCCGTGGTCGTTGATTTGGAACGTATCGTGGGCGTCTTGAAGTGGGTTCAACGCGAAATGGATGATCGCTACCGTCGCTTTGCCAATGTTGGGGCGCGGAATATCATCGACTTCAATGAGAATAAATTGCCTGCTGACCAAGATAAATTGCCATATCTCGTCGTAATTGTTGACGAATTAGCTGACTTGATGATGCTCGCCCCCGATGAAACGGAACGCTTGATTGCGCGTTTGGCTCAAATGGCACGGGCGACGGGTATTCACTTGATCATCTCGACGCAACGTCCGTCAGTTGATGTTGTGACGGGGTTGATTAAAGCGAACTTCCCGGCCCGGATTGCTTTTGCCGTAGCTTCATCAGTTGATAGTCGCGTTATTATTGACCAACCCGGCGCTGAGAAACTCCTCGGGCGTGGGGATATGCTCTTCCAAGCACCTGATGCACCCGCCCCAACCCGTATGCAAGGGGCTTACTTGTCAGATGCGGAAATCAATCGAATTACCCACTATTGGAAGAGTGTGGAATCGATTCGAAGCAAGAATGGGACTGCACGAAAGGCAGGTTCATTGGTCACTGAAGGCCAAAATGTGCCGCAAGTTCGTTCCCGGTCAGATCGTTTCCGCCAAGGTGGGCGACGTTCGGGTAATCAACAACAAGATTTCTGGGATCAACAACAAGCTAGTACCACAACGCCACGGCGTCCATCCAGCAATGGCGACGGTGAGGATGACTTGTTCGATCAAGCCGTTGATCTGGTTCGTCAACAAAATCGAGCCAGTATCGCCATGCTCCAACGTAACTTCCGGATTGGCCATGATCGAGCGATGCGCCTCATGCAAATTCTCGAAGAGAAGGGCATCGTGAAGGCTGAAGCCGATGCCACGGCTGTCCGCGAGGTTTTGCCCGTCAAAGAATAGACTTCAACAAGTTTAGTTATCAAAAAGAGACCGTTACACAGCTATTTTGTAACGGTCTCTTTCAAATTAGATTAGAGTATCTCTGACAAGCGAGAATTCTTATGACAAAATCCTTTAAGAAAATCTGTCTCCTAATAC
>JBNLCD010000351.1:0-6230 GCA_050303635.1 Anaerolineae bacterium | reverse complement strand
AGAGCGGGAGCAATGAAAATGCCGGAATAATGGTGAAGTTGATGCCAACTGTCAACAGACTAACAATAAACAAGCCGCGCCATGCCAATACATAACGTAATCCTGCTTTGAAATCTTGCCAGATGCTTACTTTTTCATCATCATTGATTGTACGATGGGGTTCAGGCAACCGAAGCATCAACAGAGGGACAATCGCGAATAACGCTGATACTACATCAATTGCTAGAATTCCCTGCATTGGTAGTACACTCAACAGGAATGCGCCTAAAGGTGCTGAGATTATGTTAAGTCCACCATTGAGTACCTGATTAATGCCCTGAATCCGTGTCAGATGCTCTTTAGGAACCATCAGTGATGTTGAAGCAGTCATAGCATTGCTATGGAAACTTCCTGCGAGCGCCCGAATGAACATCACTACATAGATATGTCCGATGGCAACGGCTTCGCCAATGAAGAGAACCGCCAGCAGAATGGTCGCAAGGGTGATGATGGTATCCGCCATTAGCATTATGGTTCGACGGTTCCAGCGATCAACCAGCGTACCAATGAAGGGCCCCAAGATCACGTTCGGTAGTAAGCCTATGAGTGATGCGGTTGCGAGTACTGTGGCTGAGCCGGTCTCGACAGTCAAATACCAGATCAATGCAAATTGCACCAATTGACTGCCAATGATGGAGATGGCCTGCCCGCTCCATATGGTCAGAAAGCGGGCTTTCCAAGGTGTTTGGTCATTTACTGAGAATTGTGTTGCCATGCTTAGACATCCTCTCTTTAGCAGTATGCGCTTAACCTAAAAGCCCATCTCGTATAACCATTTGGCAAGATTTTCTTCACGTGTGGCCCGATCAGCGCCTGTGCGCAAGGGCTTACCCAAGAACTTTTCTGAGACAATCTGACCGTCGAGCATGAATACAACGCGTTCGGTTTGGGCGGCGACTTTGACATCGTGTGTCACGAGCATGATGGTTGTGCCAGCGGCGTTGATGCTGGCAAACAGGGCCATAATTTCATCCGTTGCGGTTGAATTCAACGCCCCGGTCGGCTCATCACCAAACAGGATATCGGGTTCATTGATAAGGGCCCGACAGATGCCTACCCGTTGTAATTGACCACCCGAAGCTTGGGTAATGTCGTTGTTTGCCAGGTGGTCAACACCAACTTGTTCCATCAATTGCTTGGCTCGTTGATTGATCGCCGGGCGATCTTCTTGTTGGGCCAGATAGCCTGGTAACAAGATATTGTCGAAGATGGACAAATTCTTGAGTAAATGGATGTGTTGGAAAACAAACCCCATACCCGTTAAACGTAGTTGGGCTAACGTCTTTTCATCCATGTCTGCTAGTTCTTGCTCGCGGAACTTAACGCTACCGGATGTCATCCGGTCCATGCCGCTGACGTTGTATAACAAGGTGGATTTTCCTGAACCTGATGGTCCCATCACAGATACATATTCGCCTTGTTCGATAGTCAGATTGACGTCTTTCAACACACGTTGTTCGTTGTTCTTGCTCATGGTGAACGTCTTGTTCAATTTGTTTGATTGCAGAAGGGTACTCATGATATTGTGCTCCTTTTCCTTATTCGTTAATCATTTCAGCGATATTGGTTGCTTTGATTGCAGTTAAATTGGCAAATGTTGTGATTGATACAGCTCCAATGAGAATGAGCGGCAGTACGAGATAAGCCATTACTGGATTGACCACGAAGCTGATGTGTGAGGCTCCGAAATTCGACCAGATTAGGCTGACAAGTTCTTGACCGCCCGTGTTCGCAAAAACGGTACCGACGACGATCCCTAAGCCCAATAACAAGAGCGTTGTGGCTAGGTATTGCACCCGAATGTTTCGTAAGGAAAATCCCAGACTGCGTTTGATGGCAATCTGTCCGGCATCTTTGCTGATGAGCATATTCATGAACAGCGATGTAATCAGGATTGAGATACACAGGCCCACAATGACAGTGACTTGCACGGCTGTTTGCAATTGTTGAATGGTGTTGCCCAAAGTTTGGGATACATAACCATCTAAGTCTGAGACACGAGCTGGGTCAAAACGATCAGAGTAATCGTCGACCTTATCCTCGATACTGACACCGGACTGAACATCTAGGCTGACGACATACCACAAAATATTGTCAACATCAGGTTCTAGGGTCGCTTTGGCTGTACGTCCGCCATTTGTGACATCTTGGTAGGTGCCCGTGATAATCAGGTCTTGTTCCTGACCATCGATCAGTAAAGTGATGGTGTCGCCGACTTGCTTATCCATATCCTGAGCGTTAAGCACAGAGAGCGCGATTTCATTTGCCGCATCGGGAGCAGTACCTTCGGCGTAATCCAGTGGAAAGACTGAAAAATCACCTGTTTCAATATTGATAATGTCCTCGCTACCATCGTCTAACACAATTGCATATTGGGATGTCACTAGCGGGGTGAAGCGCAAAACATCGGGATCGTTGTTGAGGTACTCAATCATGCTCTTATAGCGCTCAGTGACATCATCAGATTGACGAAGGTCGATACGGATATCACTGCGCCCAATGCCCATATAGGTAACGAAACTGGGTGATTGCATTGTGGTTAAGAAATGCACTGGAATAATGATGATGACTGCACAGAAGAAGTACACCATACCCAACAACCAATACAACCGGAACCGTTGGAAGAGATCGCGTACACCCAGAAAAATATTGAGATTCACACCAACACTTCTTCTGAGATTCAGTAGACGAATCCAACTGGTAGATCCACCGATGCTCCCTGAGCGTAAAGCCTGTACAGCACTGACGCGATTGAAGCGGCGTAGCACGATGAAACACGAAACAGTGACGATCATGAAGATGCTAAGTGCCGAAATCACGGGTATGACATCCATTGCCAGATTGCGTGGTGCACGGCCAAAGTACAAGGTAATGTTTTCGGAAAGGACCTGATTGAGTAACAGTGAGCCCAGATAACCGAGGGCAGAGCCCAATGCGCCCAATGTCATATACTTCGCCAAATAGATGCGTTTGATGTCTGATTGTGAAATACCGATAGCCTTTAAGACACCGATTTCGCGGTAATCTTCTTCTAAGGTGGCGAGTATGGTAAAACGTAGGCAGAATATCGCGATGATGATGAGTAGAATACTCAGGAATATCACAACGAGTGCAACCAAACCATCCGCCAAACCGTTCAAGACTTTGAATAATTCCTTGTCGATAGATGGTCCGCGCTTCGGCATATTGGATTGAAGATAATCACTGCGGAAATCACTGACTTGGCTAACATCGGTCAATTGGAATTCAACAAGATATTCGATGTCATAACCCTGATTCTTCAAGTTCGTGTAATCTGCTGAGTTGATAACAAATCGCTTGGAATGGGCAATGGCCGCATTCATCTGCGCATCGCGCACAAAATCAGTTATGGTGAAAACTTCGTCGCCGGTATTGCTTTTGACGGTGACCGTATCGCCAATGTTGAGGTCGGCTTCTTGCATAAAGTAGATTGGTACGGCGATTTCACCGGGCGCGACTTCAATAATCTCGCTATCAAGATTGAGCAAAAAATCGAAATCAGTGTTCTGAACCACAAAACTGATATCCATAACCGTGTCTGATTCAGATTCTTGTGTATTACCTAAATAGAGATTAGCGCCGTCAATGGTGAGCATCTCTACAGTTTGGTGTTTTTCAACCAAACTATTGTCTTCCGCCCATTGATCAATCTCAGCTTGGTCAAGATCGCCGGCGTGCATTTGCACAAAATGCGGTACATCTGCTTTAACAAACAATGCGTCAAGCGAGTTATTGAGCGTAAAAATGAGATTACACCCACTTGCCACCAACATGGCAGATAAGAATATGAAGCCAAATACCACAAGTGTGATGAGTTTGTGCCGCATAAGGTCTTTCTGTAACATTTTTCTGATCATAGTCTCAATGTCCCATCTCTAGTTATGCTTTCGATTTCACTATAGGACAGAGCGCAGTAGATGTACCCGCACGATGTATGTAGTTATGGGTTGAGAAACACGACTACATGTTTCATGTAGTGACATGTTTTGCAATTGAATTTCAACTGAGAAATTTCGAGGGAATTATTTATAGTCGGAGATAAATCAGGCTTTTTGGCATAGCAAGTAGCGTGCTTTGGGTTGATTAAATACCCAAATTCTGAATTGTTGAATTAGAACATATGTGCTATATTTCTATTACTAAATAACACCAAAAGTTTAAGGAACGTGACCATGCGAAAACTTATTGTAATCTCCCATATTTCTCTGGATGGTGTCCTCCAATCAATGGGTGGTTCAGAGGAAGATACTAGTGGTGGCTTTGCATATGGAGGATGGGTTGTGCCATATGCTGATGATATTCTGGGTGGCGTTATTCGGGAGGAAATGAATATGCCCTTTGACTTATTAATTGGGCGCAAAACCTTTGACATTTGGGCACCATATTGGCCGCAACATGCCGACATATGGCCGGGTGTCAATTCGGCTACCAAGTACATCGCCTCAAATACCATGACTTCTCACGAATGGCAACCTACTGTGTTTTTAGGTGGAGATATTGCGGAGAAAATCAATGAAATCAAAGAGCAAGAAGGACCAGATTTGCATGTATACGGGAGTGGAAATCTCCTCCAAACACTCATGAAACATGATTTGGTCGATGCATTTTGGCTAAAGATATATCCGCTAACATTGGGCAGTGGAAAACGCTTGTTTACGGATGGACCCATTCCGGTGGCATTTAAATTGACAAGTAGCAAAGTGTCATCAACTGGTGTCATCATGGCAAATTATGATCGGGTAGGTGCAATTGCGACCGGAAATTTTTAAATATTTCAGATGGTGTCGAATCAAGTTTGAGGGGGTATCCTTTTGGTGTCTAGTTCGTCTCTATAACGTTTAGATTATCGGCTAGTTTTCGTTTTTGGCGGGAGGCCAGCATCTTAGTATCAAAATAACTTGCCCGTTGTAGCTCAACCTAAATCAAGTTAACATCAATTCATTATTTTTCTTGTCCCATGTGGAGTGAACACACTTGATTTTAGTGACGGGAGGAACTGGCTTTTTAGGTCGAAATCTTCTTCCCATATTAGTTGAACAGGGTTTTAAAGTTCGGGTGATTACACGCCACCCTGAAGAACATCCGTGGTTAAATGAACTTGATGTTGAAATTTGGAAAGCAGATGTCACGGATCGTGTAGCAATGTACGCGGCCATGATTGATTGTGAATACGTGATTCATGCCGCAGGGCGCTTTCGCTTTTGGGGGGATAACCGCCAATTTGAATTGACCAACTATCAAGGCTCTAAAAATGTCATGGATGCCGCGCTTGAAATTGGGGTCAAGAAATTTATCCACATTTCCACCATTGTTGTGGTCGGGAAACCCCTCAGTGATGAAGAAATTCTCGAAACCCATCCCGTTGAGCCGCAAGATGGCTATCAACGCTCTAAATTAAAGGCCGAGAAACTGGCCTTACAATACCACGCTGAAAAAAATCTACCCGTTGTTGTCTTACGTCCCGGTGCATTTTATGGGCCGTATGGACGGTATGCGTTTAATAAATTGTTTTTTGAAGATCCGCTGAAAAAACGCCCGATTGGGGTTGGCGACGGAACATTCTATACCTTCCCGGTTTATATTAAAGATGTCGCCCAATCCATTATTTTAGCGCTTGATAATGGCAAGCCCGGTGAAATTTATAATGTTTGCAGTCAATATCTGCAACATCGGGAGGTGGATGATATACTGGCTGAAGAGGCCGGAATTTCACGTTTCCATCTCTATTTCCCTATTTGGTTGATGATACCTTTTGCCCAATTCTTAAGTTTATTGGGTATTATTTTAAAGAGAGAACCTTATTATCCAATCACTTTGCGGTCCTATATTTTGAACGATTGGAAAGTTTCATCACAAAAAGCTGTTGATGAACTTGGCTTTAAGCCCACACCATTTCGGATGGGGGTCCGTGAAACCCTTGAATGGTATCGTTCAATTGGTATTTGGAAACCTAAAAAGGATAAATAACTTATGCCCTTAAAAATCGCAACGATTGAACAAATTCGTAATATTGAAAAATCTGCTGATGCACGCGGCCTGACCTTCCCCATTATGATGCAACTTGCTGGATTATGCGTGGCGAATCAAATTCTGCAAGCGCTCGAACTTCTTGAACTTGAAGAAGCAGTTATTGCTTTTCTAATCGGACCCGGCAACAACGGCGGGGACGG
>JBNLCD010000350.1:0-6243 GCA_050303635.1 Anaerolineae bacterium | reverse complement strand
CCTCACGATCACAGCCCAGTAGCGCAATTGATACAAAGAGTAGTCCTACTCCTAAGCTCAACTTCTTCATCTCAAATTTCCTCCTCTAAGATTCTTTGAGACTAACAACTATTGAGCATACGCAATGCAAATTACCAAGATGTTATCGGGTTGCAAAATTTCCGTTAACTGATCAATTGGTTAAGTGTTCAATATTCAATAAAAAAATCCCCGACAATTCTGTCAGGGATTATGTTTAGTCCAAAAATTTAGCGTTTAGTCAGACAAAGCACCTGTTTCTTCAAGCATCTCTAAAGTAGTTTCAAGGTCACTCAGATCGCTTAAATCAAAATCAGGAGTTTCGATTTCGTCGAGTGGAAGCAACCCATCTGGCAAGATGAAACCATCATATTGAAGCAATGGATATTCGTAGGTGTTTTCGACAAAATATTCTTGGCCGCGAATGGATAAAGCATAGAGAATAAAGCGTTGTGCCAAAATATCGTTCTCAGAACTGGCTAAAACACCGACCCCCGCCACATTAATCATCGAACCGACATCACCACCGGGGAAAAAGTAATTCGCAACCGGTGCATCAGGATTTTCGGCCAAGAGTTGATAGACATAATAGTGATTGACAAACCCGCCCGCAATTTCACCATCCGCTGTTGCGGCAACAATCGGTGAATTCTTGGGATAAACTTGCGGATCATTCTCCATGATGCCTTCAAGCCAGGTCTGGGCCGCTTCATCACCGACACTTACGCGCAAACCTGTGACAAATGCTTGGAAGGAGCCATTAGTGGGTGCCCAACCAATCCGACCTGACCATTCTTCATCGGTAAAATCCAAAATGGATTCTGGTAAATCTTCAGGGCTCAGCATATCGGTGTTATAAACAAAGGTACGCGCCCGTCCCGTCACACCAACCCATAAACCGTCTGGTGAACTAAAACGCGGATCAACCAGATCGAGAATATCGCTGGGTAATTCGGTCAATAAATCTTCACGCGCTAATGCACCGAGCGCTCCGGCATCTTGAGCGAAGAAAATATCAGCCGGACTGTTTTCGCCTTCTTCGATGATTTGGAGAGCTAATTCAGCCGTATCGCCATAGCGGACTTCAACATCCACACCTGTATCAAGCTCAAATTGTTCAATAAACGGGCCAACTAATTCTTCACTGCGGCCTGAATAAACAACAAGGGTACTACCACCTTGGGCCAAAACTTCAGTTTGGGGAACACTGACCAAAGCCAATAAACTGACGAAAACAACAACAAGGGTTATGTTCAGGTATTTTGAAACCATCACTGGGGAAAAGACTCCTATTTTAAACTTCTGATCTAGGCACGACTATAATGGGCTTAATCGCCAGTGTCTATGTTTGCGGTTAAGTTAAAATTAAAGGTGACTTTGGATTAAAAATTTACCTTGATTAAACTTCAGGCTGACTGAGCTTGAAATTCGCATTATTCCCCTATAATATCGGGACATATTCAAGCAAAGGAAATTATTTATGGAAGATGCGCAACGCGTTTGGCAAGCGTTAACGACTATTCAAAAAGAAGGTAAATTAGCCGCTCTCGCGACCGTCATTCGGACGCAAGGTTCCGTGCCCCGTCGCCCCGGCACCAAAATGCTCATTTATCCAAATGGGGAAATTGTGGGCACGGTTGGGGGCGGGAATATGGAAGCGCGCGTTATTGAACTTGCTCAAACCGTAATGCGGAATGGCACAGCCCAAACCGCCAATTATAATCTGACAGATATTCAGCGGGGTGACCCCGGTATTTGTGGTGGGTCAGTTGAAGTGTTTGTCGAGCCCATTGGCTGGGTGCCAACTATTCTAGTAATTGGGTGTGGGCATGTCGGCAAAGCGGTGGCCGAACTTGCCAAATGGAGCGGTTTTCGGGTCGTTGTAAGCGATGATCGCACAGAACTCTGTACACCTGAAAATATTCCGGATATGGATGCCTACTATCCAGTACCTATTCCTGAGTTATTTGCAGAAATTGAAGTTACTACGCGCACCTATGTTGCCGCCGTCACGCGCGGTTTACCGGTTGATATTGAATTATTTCCGCGTCTCCTTGCCCAAGAACCTGCCTATATTGGTTTAATTGGCTCGAAGCGACGTTGGAAATTAACGCGTGATGCATTGGCTGAAGAGAAGCAGATTTCTGAAGATGATATTGCCCGCATTAAGTCACCGATTGGTCTTGATATTGGCGCGGAGACACCCCACGAAATTGCGATTAGTATCATGGCGGAGATTGTGCAGGCTTATCGGCAAAAAGCCTAAATCACTGATTGGCTTTACTGTAGATTTTTGTGTCGCCAAATAATGAAATTACCAATCTGGGTATCATGTTCATAATTTTCAATAAGCCAGTTATTGAGCTCCGTATCCTCTTGGAGAAGTGTGTTAGAATCTTCGTCGCGACTGGTGACCCACGGCATATAGTCAGCTTGTAAAATCAGCACATACTTAGGCATGGCACTCCACAGCACATCGACATTTTCTTGCCGCCATTCTGCGGGATACCATTCACCGATCAAGGGAAAATTGAAGATAAAACGGGTGGCGGGTCGCAAGCCACTTAAGTAGTAAATTTCGGCACGGAAACCATAAATATATAAGCTCTCACCATCAACCAACTGTTCATTTAAATAGTCAACGACTTCTTGAGATTCAGCGGCTGAATATTCGCCACCGACAAAATTCTGGTAATAATCTTCGCGCGATTCAGTTCCACGCATATAATCCCAACTCGGTGACCAGATTGTCCACGCGAGGTAAATAATGAGTCCAAGACTGACGAGACTATTCACTTTCAGGAGTGCATGATTGGCCAAATAGGAGTGAATTTGTTTCGGTTGCGGAAGCCGTGTCATGAGCCATTCAACAATTTGACTCCAACTTTGGGCGGCGAGAAGCACCATCGGCGGCAGTAATGGTAGCCAGTGATAACCATAACCTTTAGCTTGCACTAACAGCACACCCCATGCGCCGGTCCACCAACCCCAAATGGGCCACCATAATTTTTGTTCCGGCTTATAGCGGAAGAACCATAGTTGCGGAATAGCGAGCAATGTGAGGACAAATAAGACACGCCAGTGAGCCCAAAGTGTTTCGCGGGCATCAATCCAGATAGGTGAATGTAGAAAATCATCGAAGTTATAACTTTCGCGTGTGTAGCTTGACGTTACCTGCGCACTTTCAATAAATGCATCTAGGGCACCCTTACTCTGTAAAGCCCACAGACCACCGCCCACAATCAGTAAGCCACCGCCGACGAGGGCCACCAAATTTACGGCAAAATGGCGACGTGTTGGCTGTAAGGGAAGCATCCCCAGCGCCGCACCCAATACCAGCAAAGCAAAAGGATATTTAAACCAGAATGTACACCCTGCTAAAATTCCGGCACCCCCCGCCCACAGCCAATGATAAGGTCGGACTTGGGTGGCCTGATACATACAAATAAGGCCGTAGAGCATGGGCAACATGGCAATGCCATCATTTTGAGATAGGCTCCAAAAACCAGTTGTAAAATAGTAGGCTCCATAGCCAATCACTGCTAATATAGCGACGGCGCGTGTTGATAATTTAAGGCCAGCCCAATAAATGCCAATGACCATCAGTGGCAACAAGGCAAAATCTATGAGACGCACACTGCGGGCCGTATTGCCAAAAAGATCGACAAATAAACTATAAACATAGAAAATAGCAGGAGGTTTAGGATTCCAGATATCTACATAGACCGTTTTGCCATCTAGGATAGCTTGGGCAATGGTCGCAAATTCACCCTGATCACGCCCTAGTGGATAGGTGAGCACGGGTAACGCACTGAGACCAATAACAACCGTAAAAAATAGAGTAAGCAGATAATCGGAACGTTTCAAACTATATTAACCTCTCAACATGCAGGGCACCCACCGGGCTATTATTTAGCAACATATCAACCGCCCGTTCAACAACAGCCGCACTCATGGCTAAGCCATGTCCATTGAAACCGACCGCAAATCCTACCCGCAATTTATCCGGCAATTTTCCAACAATGGGTAACCCATCCGGTGTAAAACCCATAATACCCGACCAACGACGGGCTACCGGCACTTCCACATCGGCAAATTTCTCGGTCAAATAGTCGTCTAGCGCCGATTGAATAACGGGATTCAAACGATCTTCAGTGGTATCGTTTTCTGATTCTTTATGGCGATTACGAGCCCCACCCAATAATAAGCGTCCATCAAATGTATCACGGTAATACATATAGCCATAGTCGCTATAGCCTAATGAATTCAAGAGGGTACCTTGGGGCAGTTTTTCAGTAATCAGACATTGGGCACGCGTTGGAATGACTTTGCCAACAAAAAAATCATCTAGCAAGGGCGAATAGGCATTGGTGCAAATCAGGACATGTTTAGCCCGGAAACGATACTGACGGGTATCGACTTCAACAAGGTCCGGTTGAGTTTGGCGAATAGCATAGACCGCATTATTGTCAATGAGTTGTGCGCCCGATTCCGCTAAAATCGTCTGAGCAAGTTTAACGGGTTGAATGGCGGCATCTTGCTTTTGGCGAATAGCGGCATAAAAGCCGCGATTTAAAGGATCACTATTCATATATTCGGCTTCAATGCCTGCATCTTCTAAAGCCCGAATCGCGAGTTCTAAATCATGCGCTTCGGCTTTACTTTCAGCCAATAACAAGGAGCCGACTTGTTTAAAGGGCACATCCCCATTTTTGACAAATTCATGCCAGTAGGCATGGGTTTCTTCAGAAATTGTCCACATTTCGCGGGTGACATCAGCCCCATATTTTTCGACAGCACGATGATAGTAGGTATCCAAGCCCGTAATCATGAAACCCGCATTGCGGCCAGTCGCACCACCCGCTAAATGGGTCGTTTCGGTGATGATGACATCATGGCCAGCTTGTCGTGCAAAATAAGCCGCCATACAACCGGCAATCCCGGCACCAATAACTAAAAAATCAATATGCTCAATGGGTTGGGTCCCATCGGCTTGCCAATGTGAAACACTCATAATATATAAACCTCTAATTGTCCCTGATATGTTACAATCGCGCTGTTGATAAAAACTATTTGATTATTTAGCAGATTGTAACGACGATAAAAAGGAAACACAATGCCACACGAAGGTCAAATGGGTGTTCATTTTCTGAGTGATGGAAATCGTTTATTGGGCACACTTTTTCTTGCGGAAAATGATGACCCTAAACCGACAGCTATTTTGTTACATGGCGTGCCCGGAATTGAAAAAAACTACGATATTGCCCTTATGTTACGCGATCGGGGTTGGAATGCCTTATTGATGCATTATCGGGGATGTTGGGGCAGTGAAGGTCTTTATGAGTTCAAGAAATTACCGGATGATGTACGCGCCGCGCTGGATTACTTAGAAAGCGGACAACATCCGCAGATTGATGTCAACAAAATAGTTTTGATTGGGCATAGCATGGGGGGCTGGACATCATTACTCACAGCACCACAAGAACCACGAATTAAAGCATTTATCGTCTATGGCGCGGTCTGCAATCCGCAACAACTTGATTTTTCAATTGAAGAAATTATAGAAAGTTTTACAGCGTGGTTACCCGGACTTGAACCTGAAGCATTTCAAACTCAATGGCGTGAACTTGGTGATGATTTCACACCGACTGCCCAAGTTCAGCGTGTTCAACAACCAGCACTCATTATTCACGGCGAACAAGATGAAGTCGTACCCATCCAACAAGCTTATGATCTCCAGAAACAAGCGCCACCGAATCTGGAATTCAATATTCATGCTAAAGCAAATCATAGCTTTAGCTGGCATCGTCCGTGGTTGCTGGAAGTTATCTGGGCATGGCTCGAAAAATTATTTTAAGTCAGGTTGAGGGGAATTCAATGAGGGGATACATCTCGCTTTGGAGACGATCCCCTGCATATTGCTAATTTTCTTCAACGGGAAGATTTTGACTAGTAAGTTCAGCCAATTCACGACGTAGTTCAGATTCATAGGCTTCACCTGCGAGAGTACTCCGCGCTTGAATCTGTTTAAAATGAGTTTTGATATTCTGCCGCATTTCATCGCCAGATTTTGGCGCAAAAAGGTACGAAAGCGCCGCCCCCGCACCACTACCAGCAATGATACCACTCACAAAAAGAAGGATACGTCGCATGAATTACTTACTCCAATTCATAAGCTACACCATATAATCCGGGGCCAGCATGGGTGCCGACTGCCGGACCAGC
>JBNLCD010000349.1:0-6244 GCA_050303635.1 Anaerolineae bacterium | reverse complement strand
CTCTTGGACAATTTGCGCCGTGCGTTCGGGGTCAATTTCAGCGGCCAGCGTCAAATAGTCGACATCTTGAATACCCCGTCGCCAGAATTTGAGGCGCAAACTGGCAAATGGCATCAGCACATCATAGGACTCTGCGGGGAAAAGGGTATCAGTACCCGGATACATCAGCAGGCCATCGCCATTGCTATAATTCCAGCCCGTTTCGCCGTTGATATCGTCGAAACCCTCATAACTGCCGAAAGTCTGCGCCGTCTGGAAAACATTTACCTGACCCGTATCCCCTTGATAATTATTGTAGTAGGTTGCATCCCAAAAGAACCAGCGATCAATGTCCATTTTGTATTGAGTCCAAGCGATTTGACGGGGGGCTATGCCGTCATCTTCAGTTGCAAAAGTACCACTCGCAGGACGCCACCCATTATAAACATAGAAACGACGATTGGGGTCAGTGCGATAGCGTTCAGCCGCTGGTTCCCATTCGGATGCCATTCCAAAATTGGCCCAGCTTGTGGCAATATCCAGACTGGGAGTGTTTTGGGCGGCATCGGGGACCGAAATGGTGGCGAACGACATCAATTGTGACCCTGAACCGGGATTAGCGTTCAAGGCTTCGGCCCATGCTTCGGTTCGCGGGAAATCATCACTTTCATCAATCAGATAGAGGAAATATTCGGTGTCAGGCGCGTTGGCTGTAAACCAATCCACCCATGCATCACTGTGCTCCCACATAGCTTCTTGGCCATCTTCTTGCCATTCCCAATCGCCATAGGTGCCGATGGAATAAACACCATTCCCTACGCCTTCACCGGGACCCGCATAGCCATTGTCAGCAGTAAACAGACTGCCATCTAGGCGCGGAAGCCATTCAGACGGGGGCTCATCGATATCACAACAAGCGGCGTCACCAGCCCCAATTAATGATATGCGGTGCCGATGGGCCAGCATAAAATGGCGGTCATAGAGTTGGACGGCGTCTTGCCATATAGCGCTATCTTCATCGAGCCATTCTTCGCCAAAATAACGCAGGTTGATATTTTCGGTTTCAAGATACAACATCGTCGGCGCGCTTGGCACATCGGGCAAGGTAAAATCACGGACTTGCAATTCAACCGGAATTTCGCGAGCGGTGGTGCCGCTGGTGGTTAGGGTGACGGTGCCATTATAGAGGCCAGCAGGCGCATCTTGGGGAATATAGACATCAACCCAGATGCTTTGATTTTGGCCCGGTTGAATCGTAAACGTGGGGACGAGTTCAAGCGGCACGGCGATATCTGGATAGAAGGCATTATGATCAGGACGATCTGCCCACGTGCCTTCGCCTTCACCATCACCCCTCCACGGGCGGCGCATTCGTTCGGGAACGTGGCGCTCGTCATAACCCGGTTCATACATTAATAAACTGAGGCCTTTAATTTCTAAATAACGGACATAAAAAAGTTCAATCGGACGATCAACCCAACTCGTTATATCTGAGGAGGTTGTTTGAATTTGATAGCCATCAGGTCCAGTGAGGGTATTAAATTGCACCCCGACATCGGCCACCCAATCATTGGCGGCTTCCAACACCAAATTAAAAGCGACCACTTCGTTACGGGCTCCAAAAATCGAAACTTGCGCACCATCCCACACGCTGTTGGTAACAGTCGAAGCATCGGTGCTGGCGCGGAGTTCACCTTGCGCGACTTTGTCTTGACCATTATTGGCCCAGACGGCACTTAAGGCATTCGATTGCGCGGGACTGGGTTGAACATAACTTGTGAGAAGGATGAGAACGAGGGCCAACATAGCAATAAAACGATGTCGGCGCGGCGAAAACAAGCGAATAGACATGGTATTCTGCCAATCATCTAGTCTTCCGTTGTCTAAAAATTGTAGGCCAGAGTGCGGATATCCGCAAATGATGATTGCACAAATAAAAGCCATGCCAAATGCTACCTTGCCCTGCGCATCTATGTTACACTACAGACACTTGATAACCCTGAATAATTAAGGATAAAAAGCGTAATGACTCAGGCAAAAACACCCTCAGATTCAAGGATTACTCTGAATCGCCTTATGAGTCCGAATGATGCCAATATTCACGGGAATGTGCATGGTGGTATCATCATGAAATTGGTTGATGAAGCCGGGGCTTTGGCCGCGATGCGTCATGCGCGGGCCTCCGTCGTGACGGTCCAAATTGACTCCATGTCATTTAAGAACCCCATTTATATTGGAAGTTTGGTGACCTTAACGGCGGAAGTGACCTATGTGGGCCGCACCTCGATGGAAGTGAAAGTGGAAGTGCACGCCGAAAATCCGGTGACTGGTAAAGGCACGACTACCAATAACGCCTATGTGGTCTATGTCGCCATTGGTGAAGATGGCAATCCAATTGAAGTGCCACCGTTACAGGCCGACAACGAAGCCCAAGAACGGCGGATGCAACAAGCCCAAGAACGTCAAATTTTCCGCAAATCGCAACGCCAGACCGAGGTTGAAATCGAAGCTTTGGAAGATAGTTATGAGTGATCTGATCAATATTAATCGTAATCCTGAGGATGACGAAGAAGAAATCTATATCGTCGAAAATACGCGCGACAAAGACCCTCTCGCCAAACCTGATCTGAAAAAATTAGAAGGTTCGGCTTTGATGACGTTGCTCAATGAAGGTGGGGCGCGGCGCGTTTTGCGGACCCGCCCAACCGATATGGGCTTGGCGGAAAATTTGCCGTTTCCCTTTTTGGCGATGGTTGGCCAAATCGAGATGCGTTTTGCGCTATTGCTCTCCGTGATTAATCCGCAATTGGGCGGGGTCTTATTAGTGGGTCCGCGCGGAGTAGGTAAAACCACGGCGGTGCGCAGTTTGACCGGAATTTTGCCGGATGTGGCGGTCCCCATTGAAGATGTGCCGATTGAAGAACTCAAAGAAGGCGAACCGCCCCCTATGCGCTGGGAACGGGTCAAATTAATTGAACTCCCGTTGAATGCGCGTCTTGAAGATGTGGTCGGTGGCATTAATGAGCGGATTGCCGTCCAACAAAGTAAGGTGCGGCTGGAGCGCGGTATTCTAGCGCGCGCTGATCAAAATGTGCTGTATATCGATGAAATTAATCTGCTCGAAGATGAAATCACCAACGCGATTATTGATGCTTCAGCGATGGGGCGCTATACCGTACGACGGGGACCAATGGTCGGCACCTTCCGCTCGCGCTTTATCATGGTCGGCTCGATGAATCCCGAAGAAGGTCGTTTGCGTCCGCAAATTATGGACCGTTTTGGCTTGCGGGTCATTGTGCGGGGTCTCGATACGGCCGACGAACGCATTGAAGTGTATCGGCGAGTCAAAGAATATCGCGAAAATCCCGAAAAATTCTTAACCGATTGGGCTGAAAGTTCTGCGGTGGTGCAGGAAGAAGTGGGTCTGGCCCAAGACCTACTCAAAGAAACGGTGCTGAGTGATCAAGCTTTGGAAGCCGGGATTCGTTTGGTGCAAGCCATGGACATTGAATCGAATCGCGCTGAATACACACTCTTTGAAGCCGCCCGGGCGCATGCCGCCGCCGATGGGCGCGATGTGGCCGATATTCGGGATATTAAATTTGTGGCACCGATGGCTTTGCGCTTACGTCGCAGTGAATTTATGGTCAATTTCCTAGATGCGCAGGGTGATGAGGATACCGCCATTCAAGAAACCTTGCAGGAAATTGAGGAGAAACTTTGATGAAACTCGGCGTTGTTTTCCCCCAGACCGCGATTGGAAATGATCCCGTCGCGATAGCCGAATATGTACAAGCGATTGAAGATATGGGTTACGATTATTTGATGACCTATGAACATGTACTGGGTGCAAATCCGGCGCACTACAATGACGGTCGTTATTTTATCTATACCCATGAAGATGCGTTTCATGATCCCTTTGTTTTGTATAGCTGGTTGGCCGGGTTAACCCAAAAACTTGAATTTGTGACCGGAATTTTGATTTTGCCCCAACGGAATGTCGGCGTAGTGGCTAAACAAAGCGCCACCTTGAGCATTTTGTCGGGTGGACGGTTGCGTTTAGGCGTTGGTGTCGGTTGGAATCAAGCCGAAATGGAAGGACTTGGTTATGATTTCAGCAATCGCGGCAAACGCATTGATGAACAAGTTGAAATTTTGCAACAGCTCTGGACGGAACCCCTCGTCGATTATCAGGGTGAATTTCATGATATTCAGCAACTGGGTCTGAACCCGTTACCCCCGACACCGCCGCCGCTCTGGTTTGGTGGGTCAGCGGATGCAGTTTTGAAACGTGCCGCTAAATATGGCGATGGTTGGCTTCCTTTTGGGACGTCGCCTGAAAAAATTGAACCGTATGTGGATAAAATGTATCAATTCCTCGAAGATGAGGGCCGCGATCCGGCAGATTTTGGTATGGATGTGCGGATTAGCCCGACGGGGAATGATCCTGAAAAATGGTATGGGTTTATTGAGGGTTGGCTGAAACATGGCATGACGCATCTGTGTGTGAATGCCACGAAGATGGAGAATCCGCTGTTGGATGAAAATATTCAGGTGCTGATGCGCCTGAAATCATTTGTCGATGACAATTTTGGAGAATAGCGGGGATATTCTCCCAAGTTAGTTAGTCCACGCTTTGCATGATTAAACAGGATGTTGAAATGCGGGTGAGGCATGCCTCGCCCGTGTCCCCTGAAATGGGTAGGTTTTTAATGTTTGTGCTCAAATGGTTCTAGTCCGATAGCCGCCCTCGAATAAATTCGGGGCTAAAAATCATCACCCTATGAATGGGTTTCAAACCACCGGGTGCGACAGTTGAAGTCCATTAATAGGACGCTGTTTTTTAGTTATGGATTTGAATCCGTAGCGGTTGTGCCACTCAGTCTGTATAACCTTCCCTAAAAAACCTACTCCTGTGGGCTCCCTGCCTCCTAATGAGATCATTAATTTGTTCGACAGAACACAATTGGTGATCACAAGTCCGAAAAACAGGTGCGTGTTGGTTCTAAGTTTAGGGCTATACGGTAACGCGGCAACTGGTAGGGAAAAATCTGTGTATTTTTCCGCTTATGAGGGGATTGAGGGGTGAGGGCCAACTCACGGTGTGATAACAAAAAAACGGGTGAAATCATGTGATTTCACCCGTTCGTTATTTCTGAAACTAGCTTGATTTTTCGCGGCGACGCGGACGATGTTTGCCCCGCGAATGCTTATTGCGTTTGCCGTTATAACCACTATTACCATTGCCATTCCCATTCGAGGAACGGCCCCGGCTATCATCAAAGAGGCCTTCAGCGCGCACTAAGGTCACGTTCTTATTGCGAATTCGACCATTGGTCATCGCACTTAAGACCTTATCAACATGCGCTTCCTCGACATCCACAAAGGTTTCATGATTTTGGATGCGAATCGCCCCAATAGATTTACCCGGAATATTGGCTGAACTAGCAATTGAAGCAACCACTTCACCCGGATTAATGCCATCTGAACGCCCGATATCCATATAGAGACGCACCATGCCTTCTTCGTGGCTTTGTTTGCCGCCCTTGGATTTACGGGATCGAGAGCGTCCACCATCAGAATCACGGTCACGCGAGTCGCGTTCATTCGATTCGTTGACATCGCGAATATTTTCTAATGGACGTTGTTTTTCGTGAGCCCGCAACAATTGAATAGAAGCCAAGGCAACTTGCTCAAGATCATAACCGTCAGCGATCAAACCTTCAAGCACTTCAACCGCGTCACTTGTGTTTTGATCGGTCAGAGCATCCATTTTCTTGGCGAAATATTCTTTAAATTCGACTTCACGATGCGCCAAAACAGATTCCCGACTAGGCAACTTGGCCTTGGTCATCTTTTGGCGGGTATAGTTTTCAATTGAACGTAAACGCTTGCGTTCACGTGGATCAATCAGTGTAATGGAATCGCCCGTGCGTCCCGCCCGACCAGTCCGGCCAATGCGATGCACGTATTCGATCGGTAGTTGCGTGATGTCGAAATTGATGACGTGTGAAACGTCCGGAATATCAACCCCTCGGGCAACCACATCCGTTGCGACCAAAATCGTAACTTGTTGACTGCGGAAACGGCGTAAGACACGTTCGCGTTCAAGTTGAGGAAGGTCGCCATGAATAGCTTCAGCGGGATAACCACGCGCTTGTAAGGTTTCAGTGAGTTGAGCGGCACCAGCTTTGGTACGCGTGAAAACGAGCGTGTTGTTCATATCCTCAACTTCGAGGAGACGACTTAACGCGGCCACTTTGTC
>JBNLCD010000348.1:0-6252 GCA_050303635.1 Anaerolineae bacterium | reverse complement strand
ATATGCAACGGCCGACGCCGACACCATCTTAACCAATATCATCGAACGGGTAGAGAAATTTGCGGGCAGTTTACCGCCCCATGACGATGCGACCATTATTGTTATCAAGCGATTGCCAAATAAAAACCCCTCATCGTAACCGACGAGGGGTCTTGTATTTTTTTACGAAACACAATAATTAGTCAAGTGCGTCGTAGCCGGGGCCTGCTGAGAAGAAGTCATAGTTTGGTTGAATATCTTCAGTCAAGTCTAAAACTTTACCACTAGCATCATATTTGTCGCCTTCGAAGGGTTTGTATTCAACGCCATCGCCAACTTCAAATGCATCGGGTACTTCTTCTTCAGGGAAGATTGCTTCAAACGGGCATTCTGGAATGCACGCACCACAGTCAATGCAGGTATCGGGATCAATAAAATACCACGGCCATTCGGCTTCGGGCTTACCCGGAATAATACATTCAACTGGGCATACTTCGACACATGCGCCGTCGCGCAAACAAAGTCCGGTAATAATGTGAGTCATGGGAAGTTACTCCTAGTTGGTAATCAACTTCTAAAGAATGAGTTTGCTCACAGGTAATGCAATTTCCTCAATAATAACATGTTGGGCCTATGTGTCAACATATCCTGCTAAATCATCCCATAATAAATTAGTTCACCATAACCATGAATCCAACACGATTTTTATTCCATTTTTGTTATGCTATTGCTAAAACATACTTGAGAAAACTTTTTTTTAGAGAAATGGAGCAAAAAAAATGACCAAACTTTCTGACTTAAAACCTGTTCAGCGTCTTTTTCTCGGTGCTCTGCAAGGCGGTGTAATACTTCTCTTGTTGGGCTTCATTCTTTTTCTATCAGCCGGAACATTCAACTGGTTAAATGGCTGGCTCCTGCTGGGAACTTACGCTCTCTGTTTTATGCTGACAACCAGCATCCTCTTTTTGCGTGTACCTGAATTAATGGATGTCCGGCGTGAAAAACATGCCAATGTTAAACTGTGGGATCGTTATCTCGTGCTGGCTTATCAAACTATGTATTTCCCAATATTTATTATGGCCGGACTGGATAAACGTTACGTCTGGTCGAAGCTACCGTTGGTAATCACAATCATCGGGATTATTTTCATCATTGTCTTCTTTGCACTAGCAACATGGGCCCCACTCGTTAATCAACATCTCGAAACCCATATCCGCATACAAAACGACCGCGATCATCAAGTGATTGATCACGGTCCATATGCTATCGTTCGCCATCCAACCTATATTGGACTAGCGTTGTTTTTTATTGGTGTGCCTTTAGCCTTAGGCTCACTCTGGGCATTGGTTCCCGGCTTCATCGGAGCTAGTTTAGTTTTCCTGCGCACCAATCTCGAAGATAAGATTTTGCAAAACGAGCTAGCTGGCTATCGTGAATATACGCAACGGGTCCGTTATCGCTGGATTCCATTAATCTGGTAGATTACTCTTCGGTTGGCGTATCCGCTTCATCAGGATTAATATCCGGCAACTCATCATTGGGCGGTTGGCCTTCGCAATCCAAGTTGGGATTGATAATCAATTCCATGACCAAGAGACGATGATCAGAGAACATTTCAGCGCGGTCATCAAGCGAAATAATATCGGGATCGAGGCCAACCCCATTCGGATTTTTAACATCGAGGTTCAACAACCAGCCATAGTCATAGCGGACGGATGTCCCATCGACCAATGTTAGAGTTGTTATATCACGCCCGCTGAAAGGGTCATCAAAGCGGGACGCCCAGAACTCATAGAGGGGTGAATCTTCATCAAAATTGAAGGTGCCGCCGACTAATAGACGATCTGTGAAGTTGCTCGAACTATGATTAAGCGTAATCCATTCTTGAACCGCTGGATTTTGGCGTGTTTGATCTTGTTCGCCTTCCGGTAACGGTACACCCTGATCATCCGTTTGCCGGAAGCCCAGCCACACATTATAGATATAAATTGGGTTGCCATTGAAATCGAGCAAACTATACATACCAACCCCTTGTTGACCGGTGCTGGGTAATTCATTGCCGGCAGTTTCACGCACAGGCATCCGACTTAGAATTGCAATCCCCTGCACAAATTCATTTTGGGGTACATAGGTGATATACATCCCGAGTTCATCGGCCAGCCATTGGACTTGATCAACGCCAAAACTGGATAGCCGTCCACGGTCGACTTCCTGCAACAGCACCACATCGGCCCCACTTCGTTGAATCGCGGCTTTAACATCTTCTAGGTTGCGGTCAAAGAGCAAACTATAGCCACTGTGCATATTCAATGTACCCACGCGGAAGCAATTAGCTCGAGCCGGCGGCACTACTTGAGGTTCTTGCGCTAAACTGCTGGCCCCAAACCCAATTAGAATTACGAGAATAATCGAGACAAAACTTTGCCCTTCACGCCCTCCGCGCCATGGAATAACCCGTCGTTCTAATATCATCGGCAGAGAGAGCAAAACCACGGTCAAAACAAATAGGGGTAAACCCATGTCCCGCATACCACGCAAAATACCACCGAGCGGCGTAAATGGTGCGGCAAAGTCGCGCACATACGCATAATCATAGGTGAAGTAATCACCCACACTCAATAGCGCAAAAACAACGAGTGAAAAGAGCATCAAGAATGGGGTCGGATTCCCCGGCAATAATTCGTCATTAAAACGGACGAGCCACCACAGTGTCAAACTTGCCAGAAATTGCGCCAATACCAAAATGCCTAAAGCCAACACTCCCGTAAATAAATTACCCAAAACAATCGTGAAGGCAATTAAGAGCATCCAAATAGGACCACGTGCCCCACCCTGGAAAGCCCCAAGAAAATTCCCCATCTGATACCGAACACCCGGAACAAGCGGCAATAAAGTCGCCAGAATCAACGGGAAGACAGCTACTTGATACTCAACATCGGCCCACCGCGCCACGGTATTCGGCAAACCGAGAACCGTTAACTCCAGAAAGAAAAATGCGCCTAGCGCTACACTGCTCCAACCAGTGAGTGAACCCATTTGCTCGCCAATATATTCGGGATGACGGCGGGTTTCAATTTCATTAATTGTTGTTAACCCGGCTAAACTAATCATCGCGACGGCAATAATCACAAAGAGGGTATCCATCTCAAACAACAAACCCATTATATTGACAGTGTTTTCCGGATCCCATGTGGGATCGACGGTCGTATTGCTGGCGCGAATAATCATGTCCAAGGCCACACCCATTAACAGCATGACCGGAAAATGATTGGGGCGTCGCATAATAATCAAAGCGAGATAGAACATGCTTGCCCCGACTACCAAAGCTGACGCTAAGGCGGCTGATTCCGGTGCTTGTAAAGTCAACATCCGCCCGACAACGCCCAATGAAACTGCTAATGGAATACTCCAGCGGGTACGGGCCAAGAGGAGCGCCAACAAAGGCGATAAGAGTGCAATCAAAATGGCATAGACTTCGCGCCGTGCATCCGCATATTCAATATAGCCCGGCAAATTCACCAACGCTGATTGGTCAATTAAGCGTCGCGTCAAATCAGCACTGCTCACATGCGAATAAACTGTTCCATATAGAAAACGAATAGCTTGAATCAAAAATAAACCCATAATGCCGGCTTCAATAGCCCGCAAGATATCACGTCGAATGCCCATGCAATCTCCTCTGTGGTGAGGTGACTCGGTTAAGTATCAGTCGTTAATTATGGTGTTGATTCTACGCATTCTGGCTAAGTCTGCCACCCTAAAGATTACTAAACATTGGGTGTTCGCACCAAATTTGAACGAAATTATATTGAAAAAGGAACCTTCTTACATAGAGACTGGTTGTTAAAAAGAGAAAGATTGATGTATTTAGACACCAATCTTTCATCATGAGTTTATAAGGGTAGAGTTAAACCTAGCGTTAATCAGCAAGGCTTATCTGGATTCATTTTTCCAGCAAAGTTTTGAGATTAACCAGACTTTTCTTGAAATTACTGTTGTTTGTGCGTTCAACAATCAGTTTATCAACGATTTTACCGAGTCCACCGCCGCTCATTTCGTAATCAAAATGGACGGTTACCTGAGTGCCACCGTCTTCTGGCTCATACGTCCAAGATTGTACACCAGAGGCCATTCCTTCATAACGCGCCACATATTTCTTGGCGGAAACAAATTCTTCAACAGTGCCCGTAGTTTGTAATGTCAAACCCGCGGCCTTGTAGGTTAGCCGTAATTGGCTACCTATCTCAGGGTAATTTTCGTCAAGTTCAAGAGCTTCTATACCCTCGAACCATTCCGGAATGCGTTCCGCTTCGTAGGCGGCAAAGTTAAAAATATCTTCAGCGGAACGTTTGATAAAAATACTGGTTTCAATAGTTGCCATGGGGTTACTCCAAAATATAGTTTACAAAATAATTTATCTAATTTTATCATATTTTTCGGATAATCTGGCTTATCTATGGGAAATTCTGCCGATCTGAAAGTGCGAAATAGATAAGCATATTTAACCAATGCGACCCAAGAATCACAACCATAAAAGTTTCAAATTACCTCGCCCATTTAGTCCCGACTCGCTACAATAACATGAGATTTTTTGTTACATAATATTGGAGATAGTCATATGGATTTAGGATTACAGGGAGCCAAAGTATTTGTTGCCGCGAGTCGGACTGGTCTGGGGGCGGCTACCGCTCGTCAATTTAGTCTTGAAGGTGCCGAAGTGGTTATCAATGGCCGCAATGCCGATACTCTGCAAACAACCGCCGACAAGATTCAAGCCGAAACAGGCAACGCGGTTTATGCCGTTCCTGCTGATTTAACGGATGGTGATTCCACACGGACTGCGATTAACCAAGCAGTTGAAAAACTCGGGGGCTTAGATGTACTTGTTACCAGTACAGGTGGACCGCCTGCTGGGAAATTTGAAGAGTTTTCACTCGATCAATGGCAAACTGCTTTTGACAGTATGCTGATGAGTGTGGTGCATATGGCTCAAACTGCTATGCCCCACTTACGTGAATCTGAACGAGCCTCAATTTTGACGATTACCTCGATGACGGTTAAGCAACCGGCCGATATGCTCATATTATCGAATGTAATGCGGGCTGGGGTCGCGGGTCTGGTCAAATCCTTAGCGAATCAATACGGCCCTGATGGCATCCGCGTAAATTCTATTTTACCGGGATGGACCGCCACTGATCGGACCGTTGAACTTCTCTCAAGCTCATCGAAACGAACGGGTAAAACCATTGAAGAACTCAAAGCAGAACGTATCAAAAATATTCGTTTAGGACGCATGGGTACGCCCGAAGAATTTGCCAATGTGGCTGTCTTTTTAAGCTCACCTGCCGCCGGATTTGTGACCGGCACCATGTTACAAGTCGATGGTGGTGAAATCAGATCACTGTTGTAGCTATTTAACATGAGTTTTGCTTTAGACCTGAGTTCAGAACTAGATAATTGCTGAGTTGATCCCATGACAAGGGGCTAAAGCCGCCTTGTATTGGTCATATTGGGACTACCGGATCCGTTCAACCCTTGATTACCCTTTTAACAAGCCTTTCAGGCCCTTGATTAGCCAAAACTCATGCTATTTAACAAAATCCCCTGAAAACAATATTTCAGGGGATTTTGTATTCGATGCAAAACGTGATTTTTCTTATTCCCGCACAGGTTCGTAAACCAATCCCACGACACCAGAACTCAAGGGACGTGTTTCGATCAACTTCAAGGTTGCCGCTGTATCGTCCTTGAATAAACGCTTGCCTTTACCCAAAACCACCGGATAAACCAGTAGACGATATTCGTCAATCAGATCATGTTGCATCAATGTTTCGACCAACGTCGCACTGCCATAGACCAGAATATCTTGCCCATCTTCGGCTTTCAGTTGTTTGATACCGTCGATAATATCGCCGCTGATCAAGCGTGAATTATTCCATGTCAAATGATTATCCAGTGTCGTCGAGACCACATATTTGGGCATGCCGTTGATGCGTTCTGCGCCTTCATCTTTGCTATCGGGCCACACCATTGAAAATTCTTGATAAGTCACCCGCCCCAAAAGCAATGTATCCGTGACCTTATCTTCATCAATCTTGAATTGCATGACTTCATCATTCCAATACGGGAATGTCCATGACGGTTGTTCCATAATGCCGTCGAGTGAGACAAATTCACTGACAATAATTCTACGCATGATCTTCTTTCTTCGTGTTTTTTCTTAATCAATAAACCCATCTTAACGAAGTTTCGGGTTCTGCTCTTGGAAAAAAA
>JBNLCD010000347.1:0-6263 GCA_050303635.1 Anaerolineae bacterium | reverse complement strand
TATACCTCAAGCGTTCGGTTTGTCAAGCGTTTGTCTCGACCAATTTTGCGCTTATTTTGACCTCACCAGTGGCAGTTTTTCTCTGCATGTCTAAGGTCGCGCTTTGTTAATCTGCATCTGGTTAGTTACCCAACCAGCGAGGACGAAGTTTACGCCACTATCCATATTGAGTCAAGGCTTTTTGGATAGTTTTTTCAAATTTAGTTTTAACCAAACTTCAAAAACACTAAAGAAAGCCTTTACTAGAGCCAGTTATCGATTCGAAAACAAATTGTAAATTCGTCTCAATTTATCTCATTGGAAGACTGCCAATAAATTGTAATTAAGCACTCTTCAATAATCTGACGATTAGCTGAATAAACATTAAGAGCAATTTGATAATAGCCAGCAAGGACAAATTGATCCGATAAAGTCACTAACTCTTGATCCAAAATTGGCTGAATTTGTTCATCAGAATTACGATCTCGGAATATATATTCACCAATGGGAGGATTCGATGGTTCTGTCCCGAGGAAAAAACCCTTAATTTCATAGGTTTGCATATTGGCTACATTGATTGTGCCACGGAGCGTATCTAAATTGGTGAGAGTATCAATATTAAATGTGGCACTACTTGAACAGTTTGCCGTAACGGGTGTCGCTGTCGCATTAGGATTGTTGCTAGAAATCGTCCCGCCAATAACATTACTATTGATGAGGGAATTGGTTGGTACAGGCGTTAATTCTAATTTATTGCCAACTTGAATATCATCTTCAAACTGAATCCCACCAGAAAAGGCTAACCCAGCGACAACGAACATGATATTCAAAACAACAACAGTCGCTAATCCAAAGAGAATATAGCGATAAGGACTCCCAAATCGGCGACTAAAACTTGATGTCAAACTTGTGAAATATGATAAGCCTAAATCATCGAGCCATTGATCTGATGTTTCAGTACGACGAGATCGGCGGGGTGGTGCGGGAGGGGCATTCCACAAGGGTTCCTCTTGAGGTGTACTTGTGGCACTATCCCAATTAAACGCGCTCCCCCCAGCGGCAAAAGTTTTGAAGCGCCAACGTAGATTATTGTAATCTTGACGAAGCTCTTTATCAGCAAGAACTCGATACGCCTCACTAATAAGCTGAAAACGTGTTTTTGCCCACTCTTCACGTTCTGGATTCAGATCGGGATGAAATTCTTTTGCTTTTTGGCGATAGGCGCGCTGAATCATCTCAGTATTCGCATCACTGGCGACGCCTAGCACCTGATAATAATCAGCTTTGGGATTATAGGTTAATTTGCTATGGCGTGCCATCGGCACTCCTAGCTATGTCCAAACTTTTCTTCAGCTTCCGCAAAATCATCTGTATTTACTTCTAGAATAACCATGCCACAATTCCGACAAATATCAGCATCCACTTTGGTTAGATGTTTAAACGGACGCAACATATTTCGTAACTTCCGTAACCGCAAACGTCGTGGAGCCATGTAAATATAATCAAATTTGTCGCTAAAATCAATTAGGTAGCCTGCGCCAAGATCATCTGATCCACAGCGTGGACATACCCAACGGGCAACAGGTGAAACTGGGCCAGTATTACTTTCAGGAAGAGAAGCCGGAGCAGAAACCGGTGGTGGCTTTTGGGGTTGATCTGACATAATTATTCCTTTGAGTAGTAAGTTTCAGGATTGGCATGTTGTTTTCAATGATACCAAACCCAGTTAGGCTTGCCACTTTTTAACGCGAATCAATTTAATCATTAATCATTGATGGGTACAATTGAAGTCCTTCAGTCGAATCGCCCCAGCGTGTCATGAGATGTTCATGCAATGCGGCAAAAGTATTGTATAAATGCGGCCATAATCCATTTTGAGGAGAAAGATTAGTAAAGGCTTGTAGGCGGCTAATAATACGTTTCCGATGCGTTGAAATGCCCCATTCAGAATCGCTATCAAAATCGCCTGTCCACATGAATTTCAAAACAAGCGTATAAATGACCCAAAAGCCACATGCCGCCGTTAAATATTTTTGCCATTGGGCATCGTCTGAAGCGGCTTCAATATATTGGCTTAATTCAGCGCGATACAGATTTTCTAGCTTTTCTACCAAAGTCAAATCTATTTGGCCGACACACCAACAGGTCGGAAACATCATACGTGGATACACCGCATCTAATAGAACAAGACCGGCCGCCCCTAACTCAAAATCAATCAGTTGCGGCTCATCATTGACCCACAAAATATTGTCAGGACAGATATCACCATGCACATAACCCAGAAAATCACCCGGCTCACGAATAATATCTAGTAATTCTTGATATTCTTGCCAAAATCCCTTGTCAATCGAAAAATCAATTGCATTGAAGGCGTTTTTCAAATCGGGAACAATCTTTTGCATGGTCTGAACCATAAGTTCATGATCACGTGCATTACGTGAGTTCAATGCATTCCGAAAATCAATATATATGTCAATCTGCTGACTAGTTTGGCCATGCATTGTTGCTAAATGTGACATAAATTTACTGAGACGGTCTTCCGCAAGTGGGCGTTCGCTGTCCAGTAAAATGTCGACATAGTTTTGCGCAACGTCTTGTAGATCTTCAATTAACATGAGACCTTGGGCAAAATCAACTTGATAGGCTTTGGGGCTAAAGGGAGGTGTATGACCATACTGGCTCAAAAAATAGCAACCAGCATAGTCATTGGCTAAGCGATGACTATCATTAGATTCGTTGTCCCAAAGAATCTTGCCCCAACGGGCATGATACTTAAGAACTGCTGTATCTGGGCACTCAGTTCCCCGCAAAAATAAGCGCAAAATAAAATGATGCTCCCGTCCATCATCGGCTAAGTTGTCATAATGGGTCACAACAACATCGGGACCAAAAGTTTTCTTTAAAAGGGGCTTTGCTCGATCAACGACTTGCTTAATAAAAAGCCAAATATCATCATGAGTTTCGGCAGAGTTTGGCATAACTTCAAATTACCTGATCGCTAAATATCATAGACATTGAAATCAGAGGCAAGTTCGATCGGGCCATCATAGGTTTGGCGTGCTTCGGCAATCAAAGAACTTGGGTCTGTATCCCAAACATTGTAATGAATAAGCACCAAGCGCTTACTTTTGGCTTCTGACGCCATTTCACCAGCTTGGGCGGCGCTAGAATGTCCAAACTGATCTTCACCAGCGGCTTCATGCAAAAGCAAATCGGTGTCATAGGCTAACCGAGCCACATTGGGCACGGGTGCAGTATCACAGGAATAACCGATGACTTTACCCGACGCCTTGCTTTCAATCCGCATGCCCATTGTGGGAATGTTGTAATGCGAAACAGGCCAAGAAGTAATTCTAAAATCAGGATTATCTAACACAAGTTGTTCTTCGCGGTCAGGAATACGGTGGAAAGCAACTGGAAAGAATTGGGGCCAGTCTTGCCAAGAGAAGGCCGACATCAAATCTTCGGTACGTTGCAAACAATGATGGAAACCATACACACGTAGAGGTTTAGTGCGGCCCAAGAGCCACATATGCATCAATAAAATCGGGACGCCGTAAACATGATCTGGATGAAAATGGGTCAAGATCATATCGGTGAGTTGATTGTAGTGAATGCCAAAACGCCGCAGTTTTACGACCGGGTTAGAACCACAATCCACCAGCACAACACTGTGTTCACCTTGTAAAAGAAAATGGGTGTTATCATGATCAGCATCAGATACTGCCGCCGCTGAACCTAGCACAATTAAACGTGCCATTCATTATCCCCTTATAGTATGACAATTTTATATATTCAATAACTATTCCAAGTCAATTTTATAACAAACTGGCGCACAACGCCTAATTAATTCTCAGGTGCCAATGTGATTTCAGGGGTAGCCGTAATATTATCATCAACCCCCACCCCAAATAATGTTGGTGTGATTTCTGCCTCAGTTGAAGTCGCTGTGGCGGGTTCTGCGGTTGGTGTCGAAGTTTCTTCATCGGATGCCACTGGTGTTTCCGTCAAAGTTGCAGTCGGCGTAGCTGTGGCCGTTGGTTCATCCGTTGGTTGTTCAACGGTAGGTGGTTGTGCACTTGCTGTGGCCAACGTATTTGCATCGGGTGTCGCCGTCACAATTTCGGGCGCACTTACACCTGGAATCCGCCATAAGCCAGTTGGCAATCCCAGCGCATCTCCCAAGGTGAATAAGTTACTAACATCACCTCGTAAACTGGGCATTGTGCCTAACACTTCGGGTGCTTCATCTGAGACGGTCAATGTTGAATCAACCGGTATTTTCACCCATTGTCCCGCGCCCACACTGATTTCTCGATCAGGAAGTTCAATCTCACCCTCCATCACGATAATCCGCAGACCTGCCGCCACATCAATTTGCATAAAACTCGTGCCTGTTAACGCAAATTTCTCGCCGTTAATTTCAATGGTCACACTTTGATTGGGAGGCGTATTGAATAAAAGGCCAGCTGGGGGCAGAGAAGGACATTCACTCGCCACAGGATTAGTGCTAAAAGATATTTGTTGCATGGTTTCATCTGCGAAACGAACGCGCACGCCACTGGTTGCAACCATCTGGACCGCGAAACTGCTGTCTTGCGTGTAAGAAGCTTGCGCTTGGAGTTCAACCATGCCCCAGGTTAAATCTTCGCGACTAAATGCATTTGTCTCGAACGAATTTAAGCTGGTGATAAGAGTACGGTCGCCTGCTAAGGTCAGCAAATCCGTTTGGCCAGTTTTACCGTCAACCAGCACCGTTGGATTCATTAAGCAAACTTCACCGCGTTCAACCAGCGGACAACGTGCCGGGAGGCGTTCATAAACAACGGGCACATCCGCAACACAGGCTTTAATAGGGTCAATTGTGGCGGGAATTACTTCTTTGGGGTTTTGCTCGTTTTCCCAATCCAACCATAAATAAGCTATACCGCCGGCAATGCCAATAACGACCAGCAAACCAATGCTATTTACTATAATGCGGGTTAGGCAAGCAAGTGGACCTCTTTTTTTGCGACGACGAGAAGCTGATTCATCAGGTAGTTCAGATTTACCATCAATATTCTCGCCACCCCGTGCTAAAGCAATCGCGAGTTCGCGGGCTTCTTCGTTTTCAGGATCTATCCGGAGAATCTCACGCAAAGCACGGCCATACTCTTCGCGGTCACGTGGACATTCTAAAAGAAGTGACCATGCCGCGACATCATCATAATTTTCATGAAGGGCCTGCACAATCATTTCGCGGGCTTCAACTAAACGATCTTCATCAATAAGTTTCCGTACGCGGTGGAGATTCAAGGATTTCTGCTCCTGCTACATATTTCGTCACGACGTGAGCAAGCGTACCGCAAAGCGCCGCGACGTGCTAGTCTAGAATTAGGTGGTATATTTGCCCGAATAAGAGATTGCTTGATGGCTAAGTCTTTGCGACAATTCAATATATTGATATATTGAATCAATCTATCAACCCTAATCAACATAGCAGGATTAATCAAAATGGACAACTTAATCAGTCAACTGAATAAAATGCGTGAGCGTGTTGAAACCTTAATGGAACAACTCTGAATAGCAGGCAAGGCCGAAAAACTTGCCGAACTCGAAAAAGAATCGACGGATGCCGACTTCTGGAATGATTCCGATGCCGCCCAATCAACGATGAAACGGATTGCCAAGCTACGCAATGAGGTTGAGCTTTGGCAAAGTGCACACCGCCGGATTCTTGAAACACTCGAATTTGCCGAACTCGGTGATGAGTCATTAAAAGACGAAATTGCCAATGAAATAGAAAAACTGCAAGCCGAAACCGAAAAACTCTCATTCCAAGCCATGCTCAGTGGTGAACACGATAACGAAGATGCGATTTTAGCCATTCATGCCGGCGCAGGTGGCGTTGATGCGCAAGATTGGGCTCAAATGCTTCTCCGGATGTATTTACGTTGGGCTGAAGCCAGTGGCTATAAAGTCGAAATTGAATATGAAACGGCTGGCGATGGCGCAGGAATCAAAAGCGCTTCCATTTCCGTAAAAGGCGATTGGGCTTATGGGTATTTACAGGCTGAAATGGGTGTACATCGCCTTGTGCGCTTGAGTCCATTTGACTCCAATAACCGCCGCCACACATCCTTTGCCAAAGTGGAACTGTGGCCTGATGTGGCTGAAGAGATAGAGATTGAGATTGATGAGAAAGATTTGCGAATTGATCGTTTTCGTGCCAGTGGCGCTGGCGGTCAGCATGTACAGAAAAATGAGACAGCCATTCGGATTACACATTACCCCTCCGGCATTGT
>JBNLCD010000346.1:0-6301 GCA_050303635.1 Anaerolineae bacterium | reverse complement strand
ACCGTTAGCGCTTCTGCTGGATGGCATCATTCTCATGCTCATTGCTTCCAGCTATGGCAAACTGACCCGACGCTTTGGCCGTCCGTTGTTATTGTGGGGCATGTGTCTATTAATTGCTGTGTTGGTGTGGGCTGGCCGAGCGTCGGTTGCGTCCGGACGCGTGCATGGCATTCTTATTTTATTCATTGCCCAGCGCTTGTTTAGCGATATTTTCAGCAAATATTCTTTGCAATATGTGGCCCAATACTATTCAGCCCGTCATGACCGCGAAGGCTATATGGAAACGTTGTTGGGCACCCGCTATATTCAAGGTTTAGTGGGATTGTCTCTCATTCCAATGGCCACGCTGTTTAGCCCCTATGAATTAGTGAGTTGGTGGCTTGGACTTTTAGCGTTAAGTGCCTTGATGGTTCTTTGGGTGAGCGAGCGGTTGAGTTATGCCGAAGCGCAACCCGATACCCTTCCCGAATATGGGGCCGATGATGAGCAATTTGTGAGTGCGGGCAATATTCGGAGCATGCTGAGCCGGGGTCTTATCCGTTGGCTAACTCTTACGGCATTTGCCATCAGTATCTTGACCAGTTTATTGCTTTTTAGCACCCTCTCAACGGTCGGCGAACATCGCACTGAGTTCTTAGATGTCATCCGCTTCTTTGGCTTGGTGACGGGTATCGGTATCTGGCTGATTATCCCGCTGAAATATTTAATTTTGACACGTCTGCTCCGTCAAATGAATGCGGGCCAGCTCACCGAAATTTATCCCATCATCTTAAATATCGCGCTGGTTATTTTAGAGATTATTCCCTCGATTGTTACGGCAGGGTTAGGTGAATTTGTGCGTTCGGCCATGCGCCTCAGCCTCTATGACCCCATTGAACGCCTTTTGCATCATGCACTGCCATCTGGCATTGAAGGTTGGTCAAAGCGCTTTGTCGATAGTTATATCGAGCCCAGTGGCCATATTGCCGGAGCCGTTATTCTAGCCCTCGTGGTGCTAGCCAATAACTCCTTCCTCTATTTTCTGGTCAGTCTGGGTGTAGCCATTGCTCTCTTTTATAGCGCGCAACGGATGGGGCTCTTCTATCGGCAGTCATTGAGCCAATCCTTACAAGCAGGCGAATATCGCTTTATGCGACACGCCGCTGGCGAATGGGGGCCGAGTGATACGGCCCAGATTCATCGTGTACTAGAGCAAATTACTGAACTTCCCTATGATAGCCGTGAAGCGTTGATGCTCTCTGAAGTGATTGCAGAAAGCCATATTCCTGAAGGTTATCAAATGCTTTCGGCTCGTTTTCATGAATGCCCCAACCATATTAAAGCCGAGATGTTGCCGATTATCATCAATGGCTATCGGGACACAAACCATTCAGCCGAAAATATCCAGCTTATTTACGATATGTTGGCCAGTGAATCGTCGGATGTACGGCGCGCGGCTTTACGTCTAATTGCCACCTATCCAGATTTGGACCCCAATTATAAAGTTGCGGAGCTATTGGTTGAAATTGATCCCGAAGTGAATATTGTGTCCGCTTCGGTTTTGCTCAAACATCCAGTGCGCCAGATTCAACAAGCGGCGCGTTCTCAATTGCGCTGGCTGGCCAAACACGAAAAAGCCAATGTCCGGCTTTTGGCGGTGCGTACCTTGGTGCAGGGCAGTATCAATCAATTTGGCGAGGTTATTGAACAGATTGATTTGTATCCCTATCTGACTGACCCCGCCACTCGTGTACGTGAAGCCGCGTTGGGGGCGGCTACATTCTCCCAATTGGTCCGTGCGGCCTGTGATCCTAGTCGAAATGTACGCACAGTTGCCATTCGTTATCTACGCGACAAACGCTTTGCTGGTTCTACCAAATATATTCGCCAAGCCTTGCATGAAATCAATCGTATTGAGCAAATGACCAATTACATGCAGATTGATAGCGTCATCTGTTTTTGGTGGTTATTGATTGCATTGTCACGCGTGAATCGGCGGGCGGGAGCCAACTATATGCAAGTTGCGCTCCATGAAGGTTTTGGCAAGCTCGATCTAATTGATTCGATTACGCTCACCTTGCAAGAACTGGATGACGAAACCTTGTCTCCAATCATTGCCCAGATGCAACTGGACTACGACACGTTATTGCAAAGCATGTTGGAATATATTGAAGCGATCTATGACGAAGGTCGTGTAAAAGCGCTATTCTGGACATTAGCGAAGAGCGAAGATGAAGATGAAAAACAAAAGGCGCGGCGTGCTTTGCAACACATGACCAGTCCCGCCTATGCCGAACAATTTGAACAAGCCTTGATCACCGTTGCGGGTGAAAATGAGCGCATTGAGAACGGATTACCGCAGGCGGTCATTGATGCCCTCCTCAACCAAATTGATGATTGGCGTCCGGTGATTACGCTCTATTCCATTCTGAATTTGCCGCCGGAAAAACGCCGCTGGTTAAATGATGAAGATATCACCGACATCATTGGCTATCGGATGCAAAGTGATATTCCGGCCATTCGTGAAGCCGTTCGCCTTATCCAAAATCGGCACGAACGAAAAGAAGCTTTTACCCATATTGCGGAAGACCAAGATACATTAGCCAGTGAGGTTGTCATGCTCTCCACACTCGAAAGAATGATATTTTTGCGGAATGTTTCCTTTTTTGGCAATCTGCGCCTCGATCAATTACGCGCATTGGCCCGGGTTTGCGGGGAAGTTTCGATGGCCGAAGGCAAAACCATCATCAAACAAGGTGATGCCGGTGATGGTCTGTATATTGTTGTAGAAGGCAGTGTTCGGGTGGAACGCAAAGTGCCCAATAGCAAAGACCCCCTCTATCTGTTCTCGCTTGGCACATCCGAAGTTTTTGGTGAAATCAGCCTCTTGGATGGCGGGGTTCGCACGGCCAATATCGTCGCCGAAACGCCCGTCTTTTTGCTATCCATTAAACGCGATGCTCTCGATGATGCTCTTGAAGATGATCCGAGCATTGCCATGGGGATGCTACGCGCCATGGCCGAAAAAGTTCGCCGCAGTACCGAAACCATTGATAAGCATGTACCCGGTCTCGACGAAGAAACCATCCGCGATTTTCAACAAAGGCCCTAGGCCATATTAAGTTCGTGGCTATCCAACAGCGTCCTAATAAATGAACTGTATTTGTGCTTATGGCTTTCAAAACCCATTTATAGGGTGATGCTCTTTAGCCCCGAATTTATTCGAGGGCGGTCAGACTCCGCTGGGCACCTAAGCTATCACGCGCATATGCATCGCCACGCAATGAATTTCATGGCTATCCGACAACGTCCTAATAAATGGACTTCGTTTGGACTTGTGGATTCCAATATCCACTTCTAGAATTTGGCATATTCCGCTAATAGCTGTATAATATATTAACAATTTACAGACAATTTTTTGAGACGGTTTAATCTCAGATTAGTTACCATAACCATCACCGTTTACCAACATAGATATTGCATTGATAAAAGGTGAACAAATGGGCAAAGAGTTTAGTTGGCTAATACCAGATCACATGCGTTATCATCGTTTTTGGGACAATCTCACGGTAGATGAATTAACGGCGGGTGTCGAACTATTTATTGATCTGAACAAGCAATATGCACCGCAACCAATCCACATCATTGTGGATATGCGGGATGTCACGCGGCATTCCCTCTCCATGGTGCACGTCTATCGGCTCACCCAATCTTTAAGCCACACGTCCACGGGCCATATGCTGATTTTAGCCAAGCCCATCAATCATTCTATGCACACGCTTTTCTCACTGATTGATAAAATTGTGGCCAATGTCTTCCATATTCCCTATCGCAATCTGTTTTCGCTGGATGAATGTATGGCTTATTGCCAAACAACCGAAGCGTTTTCGCCCGAAGAGTTGCAAATCATTGCTGACTGTTATCAATCCGACCACTTGGTATACACCGACGGATTCAGCAATTTGCCCAACCATAGTCACAAATAAGCCATTCTCCCTAATCAACGCCATCTTCAATTGATAGAGTCACGCCTCATCGACTATCCATACCTGATGATTCCCTGACGGTTGTTGCAAGTCTGTGACTAAATTTGTTATACACATAAATAGACATCCAATTATATTCTGACATTGTGTTGATATGCTAAATAACGTGAGTTTTGTCTAATCAAGGGCCTGAAGACCCTTGTTAAAGGAATAATCTAGGATCGAACGGGTCCAGTGACCTCCAAATTAATCATAACAAGGTGGCTTTAGCCCCTTGCCTTGAGAGCAACACAGTGACTTTCCGATTCTGAATTCAACGCTAAACCGGAACTCACGTTAAATGGTTAGATATCCACAGCAGAATAAATCTTCAGGAAGGGGAGATTATGCAACGATTCCGTTCGCGCTGGATTTTACTCAGCGTGTTATTGATTCTCGCGCTCGCATTGAGTGCCTGTTTGGGCGGTGGTGACGAAGACCCTACACCCACACCGCGTCCATCCAATCCCACCGTCACGCCCATTAATTCACCGATTCCGCGCGTGGCTTCACCAACTCCGTTGCCGACACTGGCCGGGGGCGCTAATCCGACCCCATTTGCGGGTTTCCCCACGGCGGCTTCGTTCCCAACTCAACCGCCCGTGGTGCAACAGAGTATTCAAATTATTTCACCGACGACGAACGCGACCGTGCAAGGCACCGCGACGATTTTCGGGAGTGCCAGTCACCCCAATTTTATCCAATATGCGCTTGAATATGGTCCGCAGAACAATCCCAATAATCTCTGGTATCCCATCACGACCCAAGCCATCACCGTACCTGTTATAAATAGCGTGCTAGGTGCTTGGAATACCACCTTGGTGCCAGATGGAACCTATCAGATCCGTCTGCACGTTTATCTATCGGGCGGCACAGAATTAACCAATACAGTGGTGCAAAATATCAAGGTCCGCAATAGCTTGCCGACCAGCACACCGCAAGCGACGAATAATCCACCAACGATTAGTCCAATTGCTCCCTTTAATATTTTGCAGAATACATCGGCGACAGTCTCCTTGGGGATTATTGACCCTGACGGAGATGCCTTTACGTTTAATGTTGCAACAGATAACTCAGGCGTCGTAAGTGTGGCCCAAACAGGCCAAGCCATGATTGTTTCCGGCATTAGTCCCGGTGCGGCAACCGTGACGCTTACGGCGACAGATGCGCGGGGTGCATCGAGCACATCCAGCGTGGTTGTACGGGTTGTCGAACCGCCGCGCGAAGATAATGCCCCGAATATTGCCCCGATTTCAGGGCAAACCATGCAACAAAATACCGTGTTGAGTATTCCGCTCACGATTACGGATGCCGATGGCGATACGGTCAGTTTTGAGGCGACGAGTGCCAACACCACGATTTTGACAGTGAGCACCATTGCTGATCCTGCCAATCTCGTTCTGTCGGCTTTAACGCCCGGTTCAACAACCGTAACTGTTATCGCTACGGATAGTCGTGGTATTCAATCCTCGGCAATTTTTTCAGTGGTTGTCAATCCACCGGCCCCCGCCAATAATTCGCCCTCCATTGGGGCTATTTCAAGTGTCACCATAGATGTAGGCGAAACCAAGAATATCCCGATTTCCGCCTCTGACCCAGATGGCGATACATTGTCACTTGCTACGAGTGTTGATCCTGAAGGGGTGGTTGCTTTCCAACAAGTCACCTTGAGCTTCATGACCATTCAAGGGTTAACCGCAGGTACAACCACGGTCACGGTGACGGTTGATGATAGCCATGGCGGCACCGCCAGTACCATCTTTACGGTCACAGTCAATGCGCCGCTTCTGGACAATCAATCGCCGACCATTGAAGATATTGCGGCCATCACCTTAGAAGTTGGCCAAGCCCAAGATATTGACCTCGTGATGAGTGATCCCGATGGCGACCCGATTCAAGTGGCGGCGGTGTCTGAACATCCTGCCATTGCGACGGTTGGCTTGGTTGATGGCGACACTATCAAAGTGACGGCCCAAAGCATAGGGGCTACCTTTATCACAATTGCGATTGGCGATGGGCAAGGGGGGAGTGCTGTAACATCATTTGATGTCACGGTCACCGAACCGCAAGTCGTCAATCAAGATCCTGATATTGTGGATATCACTAATCAAGATATTGACGTTGGTCAAGCTGTAGTGATTAGCTTCTCCGCCTCCGATCCCGATGGCGATAGCTTAACTGTCACCGCCAGTACCGAATTTACGTATATCGCCACGATCTTCCAAAGTTCACCGACTGAATTAACGATTCAAGGGGTGGACGTGGGTTCAACAAGCGGGACCGTAACGGTCAGTGAT
>JBNLCD010000345.1:0-6361 GCA_050303635.1 Anaerolineae bacterium | reverse complement strand
CGGGTTGGTATTTGTTTAGCACGTGCTAAACCTTCTAAAATTGCCATCCGCTGACTACATGATCCCTGTTGTTTTTGCAAAGTTAGAGAAATTGATTGCCATTCATTCACACTATAAATGGGCTGAATAGTTTGAGAAATCCAGAAATGGGCTTGTTGCAAAAATTCATGAGGCGAAATAGCGTCTGCTTCGATCTGCAATTTTAAGTCTTGAATGGTTTGATGATCAAAATCAAGGATTCGAGTTGGCTCAAGATGTTGGGTCATGGTAGGCGAACATCCTTATATAGTGAGCATATGCGCTCAGTATAACATGCCCTAAACAAATAAAAAACTACACAAGAACACGGTCATTCTTGTGTAGTGTCTAAAGTTAATGGTCTTGAAAAACGATAGTTTTACCCTCTCGCGAGGTCGACACACCCCTTAACGCAATATTGGTGCGTGTCCTTAGGGTTTAGAGTTCAACCCTCGTGTTGAAGCGTTCAGACTCCCCCGCGAGAGCGTTCTCTTGGAAATTTTGAGCAACGGATGTTGTGAACTGGGTGTTCTTTGAACATACGCCCTCCAAAGTAAATACTGCTAATACTCACCATATTTAGGATCTCTAAATATAGTGTTAACTACAGCGTATGACACTTCATGAAACTTGTCAATAAACCACAGATTTTTCTCATAATTCTGTGCAGTTTTTCACAGGCAAGTCAATTGAGCCTGAATGCTTCCTACTTATAGACCACGCGAAATTTTTCGCAGACCAAAGGCATATCCAGTCTGGGCTCTTTACCAATCTTGGGCAACACACGGCTAAAATAACGCCAGTGAGCATCGCGCCAATACGCAAGGGAGAGATCACCTTCACCCTCTGACGCCGCAAATTCATCGTCTACATCTTCGTAGTTGCGAATAGTCACTTCGGTGGTTTCGATGATGCACTTCGGTTCACTGGCTCCATTAAGCACTATAGACTTAAATTCCACGGGCGGTAAATCTTCATTTTCAGCTTCCCATTCCCATAAACAAGAACAGGTCCCAGTTTTTGTGCCTGCTAGGATAAGCGCCAATAATTCATCAGCTAGTTCTGGTGAATCGCCAAATGATTCCGCTGTATACGTTTGATCATGTTGATCAACAGGTAATGTATCAAGGTATGCTTGCCAATAGGCTTCAATTATTGTGTTCGACATCAAGGTGCTCCTTGCTAGTTTCGAGACGACGATTGTCTTGCTGGGCGCTTATATAGAAATTTAGGTATATCTCAAGTTTATTTAGTTATGAAATTCAAATCAAAATGTAGGGTTGAGCAGTAGATATTCAACGCAAAAAATTGTATAGTGAATAACAGAGATGCAAGCACTCCCAGCTTGCATTTATCATTTTGGGGCCAGGATAAACAGAAACCCGACTAAACCATAACATAAATGAAGCAAACTTAAGGAATTTCTTATGATGCGTGAGCCTGATTGGGAATCGCTGAATGACTTAAACTTTTTGGTGTATACACGCTTAGCCAATACACTCAATGCCGCCTTATCTGCATTGGAATTGGCCGATACACCCGGTTTAGATCACCAAACACCGCAATGGTGGCGCGATCGTGCCCATGATAAATTGAATGGCACGCTGAGCACATTGATGGCTTGGTCATGGTTAATTCAGCACAAAAACGGTATGCAACTTCCCCAACAGGCAATTCGTTCATTTGAATTGCAAACCACGGTAGATTGGCTAAGTGAAAAACTTCAGCTCGGCAATCGTGGCCAAGCAACATCAACTCTCGTCCTACATGGAAACCCTGAAACTTTCCAAGAAGCGATTCTATTGCTTCACAGTGTAGCCATGAGTCAGGGTTCAGGTGTCAAGGTCGCGTGGGAACAAAAATCTGATAAAGTCGAATTTAGCTGTAGCTTTAAACGCCGCCGTAAGCGTGAACCCCACGCCAGTATTGAAGAACTCCTCGCTTCATTTAATACCCATTGGCGCGCGCAATTAACATCATTTGAATTGCAAATTGCGAAGCATCTTTTAGAACTGAATAGCTCCACACTTGAATTTATTGATGATGGTAAATTTGGGGAATTCCGATTTTCCTTACCCGGCACCACTAAAATTATCCAACCATCAATTCCCATTAATCGCAAAAATGGAAGAATCTCTAGTCAAGATTTGCCATCTGATCTCAAAAAACAAATTAAACAAGTTAAGAATCAGATTTCCACGCATATTAGTCATTCTGAAATTGTGGGTAATCTTTCACCTGATAATCAAACCCTTGTATTAGATGATAATGGTCTTCAAGACGACAATGCAACGATTCCTTTACCGGGTCTGGCCAATATTACGCCGGCCGCCGAAGCAACACCGACGGTGCCGGAATCGAATAGTCTCGAGCAAAGTCAAACGACGCCTACAGGCTCTTGGCAAGAAGAAAAACCTGACAAATCGTCAGAGAGAAAACTCAAGGTAAACTCAACAACGAGTGAATGGCAATCCGTCCTAGATTATGAAGATATTGATTGGACAACTTTAGGTTTTCTCAACGAGCACACCTATCATCGCTTGACCAATCCATTGATCAAGGCAATGGGGCATCTGGAAACAGTGCGTATTGTGCGTGATGATGAAGAAAAATTCACTAAAACGCTCGACCATGCTTATGACCATCTGGAGCGCATGGTAACTTCGATGAAAGCGTGGGCCACCCTAACCGATTGGCGCAATCATCAAATTAACCCTTTCCTCAAAACATTTTCACCCACTGATTTTCCGGAGTGGTTTAAACGTCAACTTGAGCCCCAGGTTAAATTTGACAGTCAACATACCCTCAATATTAAAGTACACAAAGACGCTTTGCTTGAAAGTATCTTGTTACTAGCTGAAATTACGCAACAAATCGGTACTTTAGAAGCAATTACCGTCCGTGACCGCAAGAAGAAACAAGGCATTTGGCTCCGAATTATTTTTAGTCCACCGCCTGAGCGTCGTTATTCCAGTAAATTGGATGTTCTAGATTCCTTTATCCGCACCAATCCGGCGGGTGATGAATTAGCGGTGCGGTATGCGGTTGCTAATGACTTATTTAAGCTGAATGGATCAGAGTTTACACTGCAAGAAAATCAGAAAACTGGTAAGCAAGCTTTCGCGATACTGTTTACATCAGAATTGCAAACAGTCGAAAAAGTAAAAACGCCTGCATCTGAAGCACCCACCCAGACCAAGGAAGTTAGTGAATCTTCAGAGATCATGACCGAGAAAACAACCGCCCAATAAGTGTTTATGGAACTTACCACAGATCTAGAAATAATTGCGACTGAAGCCAAACGTCGAGCCGATGACTATGAAGCGTTTGGCTATTATGTTGGCTTGCAAGAAATGACTGATACGGCCTTGGACGAAATGGTCAAGCAAATTGCCGAACCCATCGCGGCGGCAATTGATTGCACGGAATGTGCAAATTGCTGTAAAAATTTGAATGTTTATCTCACCCCATCCGATGTGGAACGCCTTAGTCAAGTCATTCCTCTCGATGATCTTCTCAGTTATGATGAGGCTCAAAATCAAGATGAATGGGCATGCTTTACGACGAAACCTTGCCCCCTGCTCAATGGAAAATTATGTTCAGTCTATGAACATCGCCCAGAAACATGCCGAACTTACCCTGTTTTTACGCCTGATTTTCGCTGGACAATCCACGATATTTTAGGCGGTGTAGGCTGGTGTCCCATTATCTATAATGTGATTGAGCAACTTCAGCAAAAACTTGATTGGTAAAGATTTCATTATGCCCATTGAAAACATAATTTCTGGTGATATTTTCGCCTCAGAAATCCAAACTCTAGTCAATCCGGTAAATTGTGTCGGGGTAATGGGTAAAGGTCTTGCACTTAATTTTAAGAAACGTTTTCCTGAAATGTTTACTGACTATGTTCAACGCTGTCAGCGACAAGAAGTTGAGTTAGGTTATCCGTATCTTTATCTGTCTTCTACATCTCCTCACATTTTAAATTTCCCAACGAAAAATCATTGGCGTTCTAAAAGCAAACTATCCGCCATTGAAAGTGGATTGATTCATTTGGTTGATAATTATGAACAATGGGGCATTACTTCACTCGCTGTACCAGCTTTAGGATGTGGTCTTGGTCAACTGAATTGGGAAGATGTCAAACTATTATTAGAACAATATCTTGAGTCTATAACTATTCCAGTTATTTTATTTGAACCAGCCTAATTTACCACTGAAATCACCCCGCCTTACAACATCATTAAGCATATCTTTAGTGATTAATTGCACAACAGTTCGCAACTGGTTAGAATTAGGGATAAGCATATCTAATTTTTATTGAGAGAAATTTGCCATGTCTCTGATTTGGAATCTACCGAAGGTTCGATTTACGAGCCTAACTGATATAGAAGAAACCCGACCCGTAGCGGTTATTACTACGCCAGATGTATGGAATAAAGTTGGTGATAGCCTTGATTTGCCAATTGTTGTTCAATCTGAACCAGACGCCAATAATCTTGCGCAATTTAATATCATGGCCAACAATGTCCCGTCAACGGTACAGGCTATTTATGTTGTCGGTACGGGCATTCCGGTAACAGCAGGTAAAATTGTGGCACAAGCCAACAATTTACCCTTAATTATTGTGCCGGATGCCTTGGAAAGTGATGCCTTGTTTGAAGCGCATGTTTTCTTGCCAAAAGACGGTAAATTAAATCGGATTGAAACGGGTCCTGCCGAATGGGTCCTGCTCGATTGGGATTATATTCAAGAAGCACCCCAAGCTCATCGCACAGCCGCTATTGTTGATGTACTCGCCATTGTGACGGCTTTGCTCGACTGGCGTTATGCCGCCCGCCTTGGTAAAAATCCACCCGAAGAAAAATTCTCAGCGTGGGGGGCGAGCGTTGCCGCAAGTTTAGCGTCCCAAGCTATCAAGAGCGCGTCTTCGATTGGTGAAGGTACACCCGAAGGCTTACGGACTCTTCTCGATCTATTGATGATGTCTGTGCAACTCGCGGGTCAACTCGGTCACGATCGCCATCAAGAAGGCACCGAACATTACTTCGCCTTCTCGCTTGAAAATCAGGGCGTAACAGCACCTCATGCCGAAACGGTTGGTGCAGGTATTCTGTTTGCTTCAGCATTGCATGGTCAAGATCCCGCGTCTCTGCGCGACGCATTAACCAATGTTGGCATTAATGTCGATACGCTTCAATCGCGCGATATTAAACGCGCCATTGGTGACTTAGCTGATTTCTGTGAAGCGAATGAACTTCCTTTTGGGCGCTCTCATAATCTTGACCCCTTCTCAGATGCAGTCGGTGAAGCTTTAGAAATTGCAGGCATCTTACATACTGATAAAGCCGAAATTGCAGAACCTGATGTCGATCCAGAATTAGAAGAACTGGCCGCCTTTGAAGTCAACGCCGCCCCAGTCGTCGAACCAGCACCTACCTCAGAAGACACAGGCGGGGCAGATACGCTATTCACCGAAGTGACTGAAGCACTTGGCGAAGCCGCAGACGAACAATCCACAGGTGATGGGGAAGCTCCCCAGGGTGATGCTAATGCCGCCGAAGATAATCTGTTTGCCGAGATGACCGAGGCACTTGAGGAAGAAACCTCCGATGCACCCGGCCCGGATGAAACAAACGAAGCGGAATCAACCGATGAACTTGATTTTGCCACTTTGCTTGATCCCCACGATGTAAATGGTGATGGTGTTTTTGACGCACAAGATGTCAACGACTTTTTCAACAATCTAGAAACATCTACCCCGGATGAAATGTCATCCATGCCGGACGTGACAACTACCGAAATTGATGTCCAAGGTATGTTAGAAGAAATGGATTTGGATGCCGAACTAGATCTGGGTTTAGATGATGATTTAAGTGATCTATTTGGTGATTTGGATGATACCGGTTCCGGTTCAACCCCCGGACAAATGATGCCACCACCACAATCAAGCGGCTATGATACACCTTTTGTTGACCGTGAAGATGATATAACACCAGATATAGACTAAGTTGTCTAATATCTAACGTGCCAAAGATAACGATACGAGGGGCAGTTGCAAGACTGCCTCTTTTCATACAAATTGATCAAGGACAGCATTGCTATGCGAGCTAACCGTCTGATTTCAATTCTGATTTTGTTGCAAACACGGGGTCGCCTGACTTCACGTGAGCTGGCCCAAGATTTGGAAGTTTCAGAAAGAACCATTCATCGTGATATGGAGGCTTTAAGCTTATCTGGGATTCCAGTCTACGCCGAACGGGGCCAAGGTGGTGGTTGGCAACTTTTAGAAGATTATCGCACTTCACTGACAGGTCTTAACTTGGCTGAAATCCAGACCTTG
>JBNLCD010000344.1:0-6427 GCA_050303635.1 Anaerolineae bacterium | reverse complement strand
CATCTGATAGGGATAGGCCTCGCCTAAACGCTGTTGCATGGCGTCGGCATGGTCAAACCCAACTTCCTGTAGGCCGATGATATCGGCGTCCAGTGTGTTGAGGGTGTCTATAATACGATCGACATCAGATGATTTGGAAAAAATATTATAGGTGGCGACGGTTAAAACTTGGCTGTCAGGCGGTGGTTGTGGGGCGGCCCGCGTTTGGAAGCGCGCGCCATATATGAAAAGGAACATGCCGACTATCGGAATCTGTAGTCCGACAACCAGCCAATGTCGCTTGGAAACGACGATTACTAAACCCAGTAAAACGCCCGTGCCTGCGCACCACGGCATGAAATTATCTATGAGCGCGACTAGATTCCAATTTTCCCCCACGGTAGCGCGCAGAAGCACATATAGTGAGGTTAAGACACCATAGGGCAGAATCATCTTTTGGATAGAGGCCAAAATACGCCGCCCACCATACCGAAACAATTTACGCAAAATAACGTCTCCGAACCGCTAACTCTGTTGTAGATTATACGGATGAATATGGGAAAAGGCTCAGCGCGAGATATGGATATAACCCTCACGCCCAGACTCCTTACAGGGGTAGGTTTCTAATTATTGAGATTACCTTAATTGGGAGGGATGGTTGAGTTACGGAGGCATACACAGATGCCTCCCTACCAATGAGGTTATTAATCCGTTTGGCACAACACAATTGGTGTACACAAGTCGAAAAACTGTTGCGTGCTATTCATAAGTTCAGGGCGACCAGCTAGCGAGGCGACTGGTAGGGAAAAATCTGTGTATTTTTCCGTTTATGATGAGACGAAAATAATAAACTCACCCCTGAGGGCCACAAGGATACCCCTTCATAAAAGGCGTATCCTTGTAGTGAGTCTATTCGTCAGTTGATGCTTGATGCAAAATTGCGCCGTCGATTTGGCCCATGCCGTTGACAAAATCTTGGACAGCGATGGCTTTACGGCCTTCAAGTTGAAGTTTATCCGGCGCATAACACCCTTGAGCGGTGCCGATAATAAAGGGCGCGAAATCGCTATTGAGACGAACTTCACCGGATTTTAAGTCAGACGGCGCATCGGCCAACGGGCGGCCCGATTTGATTTTGAGCAAGGTGCCGTCCCAATAAGTATAGGCCCCCGGCCACGGCGTAAAAGCACGAACCAAACGGTCAATCTCAATGGCTGATTCAGTCCAATTAATATCGCCATCGGTCTTTTTGATCATGGACGCATAGGTGGCCAGTTCATCGTTTTGCGCTTCGGGTGCCATCTCGCCGGAAAGATATCCGCGCAAGCCCGTGAGCAAGGTTTCCCCGCTGATAGCGGCTAATTTGTCATGGAGCGTTTGGGCGGTTTCATCTTCAGCGAGGGGTAAACTGGCTTTATAGAGCATCGGCCCCGTATCCATGCCTTCATCCATCAGCATAATGGTGAGGCCGCTATCAGCATCACCGGCTTTGATGACGGCTTGAATCGGCGACGCACCACGCCAACGCGGCAAGATCGAGCCATGCACATTGACACTGCCTTTGGGCGGAATGGCGAGAATATTTTTGCGTAAGATTTGGCCATAAGCGACCACTACATAAACATCGGGGGCCCACGCCGTGAGTTGGGCGACAGCTTCGTCACCGCGTAACTTGGCTGGTTGATAGACGGGCAGATCGTGGGCAACAGCCAATTCTTTAACAGGGCTCATCTTGACCTTCTGACCACGTCCGGCGGGGCGGTCGGGTTGCGTGACGACGCCCACCACGTCCATGTCGTCGGCTGAAATCAGGGCTTGCAGATTAGGAACGGCGAATTCAGGCGTCCCCATAAAAACAATGCGATGCATGATAATACTTCCTTTTACGGTTGACTGGCGAATGAACCAGAGGCATGTTAAATTGGTATTAAAACTAGTGTATAGGCAGTTTTTATCGTCTTTCCAGATTGCTGGACATATACTAGAGGATAAGATATACTCGATACTAGGCTGAGTATCGGAGGATAATGCCTATTTTCAATCCCTCGCAAAGGCGGTTATTTTAGAATCATGGACGTTGATAACAACACAAATCAACCTTTTGACTCATCAGAAGAGAATAGTTCATTTGATGAATTTGAAAGTCTTTTAGCTGAGTCATTTGATTATACACCCCCACATCGCGGCGAAATCCGCAAAGCAATCATTATGCAAATTAAGCATAATGAAATTATTGTTGATCTGGGGGCGAAACAAGACGGATTGGTGACATCGCAAGACCTCGAACATCTTGACGATGAAATTCGTGCTACTTTAGAAGTAGGTCAAGAAATTCCGGTCTATATTTTGCAACCACGCGACCGTGATGGCAATCTGATTGTTAGCATCAATATGGGATTGCAACAATTTGATTGGGAAGAAGCCGCCCAAATTATGAAAGATGACGAAGTGGTTGATGTGCGTATCACTGGTCATAACCGTGGTGGTGTTTTGGTGCGCTGGAAACGGCTGGAAGGGTTTATTCCTTCTTCGCACATGACCACCGTGGGCACGGGTTTGCAAGGGATGGACCGCAAGAGCGCGTTAAGCGATATCGAAGGTGATAGACTCACCGTCAAAATTATTGAAGTCGATCCCAGTCGCCGTCGTTTGATCTTCTCCGAACGTGAAGCTCAACGCGAATGGCGCGCCCAACAAAAAGCCCGTTTGTTGGATGAACTCGGTGAAGGCGATGTCGTTAAAGGCACTGTCACAGGCTTGCGCGATTTTGGTGCATTTGTCAATCTGGGTGGCGCAGATGGTTTGATCCACGTGTCCGAATTGGCGTGGCACCGGATTGATCACCCGCGTGATGTCCTCGAAGTTGGTCAAGAAATTGATGTATTTATCCTCAATTTGGACCGCGATACCAACCGGATTGCGCTAAGCCGTAAACGCTTACTCAATGATCCTTGGGATGATGCCATTGAACGCTATCATGAAGGCCAACTTGTTGAAGGTATGGTCACAAACGTGGTAGATTTCGGGGCATTCATCGCGCTGGATGATGGCCTTGAAGGTCTATTGCATCTCAGCGAAATGGGTGATGGTACCCTCAAGGAACCGCACAGTTATGTCAAGAAGGGCGACCGTTTGCAATTGCGCATTAGTCGTCTTGAGCCAGATCGTCGGCGGGTCGGTTTCACCCAACGTTGGGGTACTGAACAGCCTGTCCTTGAAGATGAAGAATGCGAAGAAACGCTCGACGAAGCACCTGTAGATGAACTGCCACCGGCTGAAGCAGATGAAGCGGTTGAAGATGTACCGACTGAAGAAGATATGCCGGCTGAAGAGACAGATACCGAAGAAGAATAAATATTTCATTTTTTTGAAGACAAGGGGATGGCAGATAAAATATCTGCCATTTTTCTTTTTTAGGCTGAAGTGAGTTTATGAAAAGCCTATCCAGCGAGGCGCCGCATAATCACCAAAACAAACCACACAATTAGCGTGGCGTTAATTGCCAATAACCAACCACCGGCCCCCACGGCCATCCCAATGGCGGCAGTCGCCCAGATGCTCGCCGCTGTTGTGAGATGTTTGACATCGGAATTACCGTTCTCGCGCCGGAGTTGCAAAATGGTGCCTGCGCCAAGAAAACCAATCCCGGATACGACCTGAGCCGCGACCCGCGATGTTTCTGAGTGTGGAAAGAAGTTAATTGACAAGATTGTGAATAAACAGGAGCCGAGCCCGACTAACATATGGGTGCGCAAGCCCGCCGGTTGATTACGGCGATCACGATCTAGGCCCACAATCATGCTCAGAAAGGCCGCTAATAAAAGCTCAAGGCTAAGTACAAGTTGTTCTTCAATGGACATAATTTGATTTGACTTTCAAAAAATTTTGCAAAATGGGTAACTATCTATACTACAACGAGATGCTTGCGCGCGCTATATCAACTAGCTGGCACGTCATTAACTGGCATTTTATTGTGAGTTTTTGGCGAAGCAAGGACCTGCTGGGGTTTGAATAATTAAAAGGGATATTGAAAGGTTCAGGTGGGGCACGCCGCATTCCTACAAATTGATTGTATTGAGACCCGCCTTTGTTGGGGCAACACGTGTGTCGTTGTATACTACCCTTATCTTTTTTAGACCCTTGTTAAGGAAATTGAGCGGCGTTATTTCCGAACCGAGAAGCGCCGTAGGCTGAAGCCATACTGCTAATCACAAAAATCAAGCAAGCTGTGATTCTCTTGAATGACATTCCCACACATCATTCAAGCCTATCGCCGTTCATGACCTCCGCATGACGTTTGTGGAGCCAGCGAATAGCGTCTTCTTCATTCTTAAAAAATAACACTTCATTTTGGATTTTGGGGTCAAGCTTTTTAATCAGAGTCCGAATGACGGATGTCGTGAGGTTGTCGCCCGTGACAATGGCGAGGGACTCTTTGAGTTCGCGGGGAGTCTCTTTTGCGAGGCGGATAACAGTCGAAATAAAATAAGGCGTGGGAAATACGCCCCGTCCATCATACATCACCTGCGAATGACCATCTTCCGCCAAGATTCGGGCATCATTGTATTCCGAACATTTAGCATAATAATCCACGATTTTGCGTGTCATCTTAACAAATTTATAGACGACAATATCATCGGAACGTTGATGATAGATAAAACCGTCGATGACCTCAGTCGGTTCCGTTGGCGGATGAAAATCAATATTCTCTTCTGATTTTTTATCTGTCATGAGCGGTCCTTTTTGCAATGTACGAATATGATGCCTGACCAAATATTGTCAATCGCCCAGACTTCAAACCAGCATACCATTAAAATTAATAGATATCCTAAGTTGTCCGAATTTTGGTGGTGGTCAAAGGTTAACGGATAAAACAGCGGACAGCATAATGCATTTTAAGAATTAAATACGGGTTATCCTTAGGTCTACCCCCTCCGGCCTGCGGCCACCTCCCCCGAACACAGGGGAGGCGGGCTTGAGGACTATCCATTCTCACCCATGCATGGGGGAGATGGCGCGTTAGCGACAGAGGGGGTCCCGTTTATAACCTGCATTATTTAATCAAAACACATCATGCTGTCCCTACATGGTCCTGTTATTAAGTCGATTCATGTAGGGCCGTATATCCCGTCCGCGCAATCAATAACAGCATCAGCCCCAAATTTACCCCTACCCGAAATTTTAACACACCAATCTGGTTTCACGCCAAACAATGGGCGTAATCTAGAAAATGGCCACTCGTGTTCTTATTCGCATGAGAAGATTCTCATTTCCGAAAACGCATTTTCAATTAGGGTCAATCCTGCCCTATTAAGCCTCTACACTGATTATGCTTACTAATTCTATACAACCATTTAAGGACATAAAGGCAATGAACGCAACTGAACATCATCAGGATGGCCGCCATGATTTTGACTTTTTTACCGGGACTTGGAAAATTCATAATCGCCGCTTGAAATCAGCCACACAGGAGTGGGGCGAGTTTGAAGGAGTTTCTAGCGCGCAACCTATTTTGGGTGGATTGGGTAATTTTGATACCGTGACAATGTATCCTAAAATCGGTGTTTTGCATGGCATGACCTTACGCCTCTTTAATCCAGCGACTCAAGAGTGGTCATTGTATTGGTCAGATAGTAACAGTGCTAAACTGTTTCCACCGATGATTGGCAAATTTGAGAATGGCATAGGCCATTTTTATGCCCATGAACGCATCGCCAATCAACATATCTTTAGCCGTTTCATTTGGTCAGATATCAGTGCGACCAATTGCCATTGGGAACAAGCGCTCTCGTGGGATGGCGGCGCAAGTTGGCAAACCAACTGGACAATGGATATGGTTAAAGAGGGTTAATGGATTCTTTACGCCCTCCGACCTGCGGTCACCTCCCCCGAACACAGGGGAGGCTGGGTTGCCGATTGTTCACTCTCCCCCATTTATGGGGGAGATGGCGCGTCAGCGACAGAGGGGGTTCACATTATTTAGCTCGAATTATTCTCGTCAAAAACAGACTGTCTTCAATAGGAGTTCTATGTATTATCCAACATCGCGCGTATTGGCTGTTTTGGAGATATTGCAAGCCCATAAGCGTATGACCGGCACTGAACTAGCCCAACGCTTAGACGTTAATATTCGCACGCTCCGGCGCTATATCACCACCTTACAGGATATTGGGATTCCGATTGTGGCCGAACGGGGACGCTATGGCGCTTACACCTTGGAACGTGATTTTCGCTTGCCGCCGTTGATGTTCACCAAAGATGAAACGCTGGCTTTGCAAGTTGGGTTGTTGGCGGTCGAACAATTATCTATTCAGGATAAAGGGGCCGCCGTCGAGAGCGTGCGCGCCAAATTACAAGATATTCTGCCCGTGGATTTGCAACAGCAAACGCATGGTCTCAAGGATCATATTCAAATTGACCTCACCCTGAATCAAACCTCAGCCTCCAG
>JBNLCD010000343.1:0-6432 GCA_050303635.1 Anaerolineae bacterium | reverse complement strand
AATCTGGTTTTTCCGCTTGCGCCTTATGCAGACCATCCTGCCCATTCACAGCACTCACTGTTTGGTGACCAATCAGGCTTAAATAAGTTGAAAGCATATCCAATGTTGCTTCTTCATCATCTACAATTAAAAGTTTCGGCATCTATATTTCCCAAGCTTTGCTAGAGTCCCTTTGTCTAATAGTATCTAAAAATTGAAGCGATGCCAAAAAACTCATACATTTTTCTAGCAAGTTTAACCAATTTATGATTCTAATGAATTTCTCATAGTAATTAATGAAAATATCCTATACAATAGCATTTCTTTGTGACATGTAGTCACAGCAGTGCTAAGTACCACCTCATATGGACCCCAAGCTTCAAAACAGCTCGATGGTTGTATGTGTGTTACAAAGCAAGTCCAAACAACCAACTTTAAGGAGTTGTTTTAAATGTCTGAACGTATTACAGGCACAGTTAAGTGGTTCAGTGGCGAAAAAGGCTACGGCTTTATTACCCCTGAAGAAGGTCCTGATGTATTTGTTCACTTCTCAGAAATTCAATCTGGTGGCTTCCGTACTTTGAACGAAGGCGATCGTGTTGAATTCGCGGTAACTGAAGGCCAAAAAGGCAAACAAGCCAGCGCCGTTACCGTTGTGAGCAGCTAGTTAATCACGACTGAAACGAAAGCCCATCTCAACTGAGATGGGCTTTTTTGATTCTATTGAGTTAATTGATCTGCTGGTTATTCCGCTAAATCATAGTGATAAACAGCCAGACCCTCATCTGCATTTTGCACACTTAAGCTAATTCGGTCTAATGAAGTATCCCATTGCAAGCTGACAGTATCAGTTGAAGTAATCCCTTGTTCAATGCTAAACAGAGCTTGGCCTGTGACCAGATCCCATACGGCAAGCGAGCCATTCATCCGGCGTGTTAGCGCTGTCGTGCGGTCGGGTGCTACATAAACGGCTACGAAATCACTTTCACTCGCCACGATTGAACGGACCAAATCACCTGTTTCAGCATTCCAGATTTCAATTGCATCTGAACGGGCCGCAATAAGTTGATCGCTGTCGACCATCCATTTTTTAGGAAAATACGTCTCGCCCCAAATATCCAAATCAGTACTTGGTAGGGATTCACCAGTTGCAATATCCCAGCGGCCATCTTTATTCCAGACATAGTTCGAATCGTTGCTAAAATAGACTGGTTCTTCAATTGCAAAAAGTGGTTCGTCTGAGGGTGCCGTAATATCCCAGAGCCCACCTGCATAGGCCAGATATTGTCCATCGGGTGAAAATGAAGATTGTGAAATCTCGCTGTCACTCTCACCGCCCACAAAATATAAGAATTCGCCAGTTGCCATATCCCAGACCCGTAAAGCATGATTACACGCTTCTTCGCGAGCACATTTGGCTGTACCGCTTAGCGCTGTATAAATTTGACTATCGTCCGCTGACCAACCAATATAGCTAATTTCTGCGCTTTCGTGTTCCAACAAAAAGCTAGTTTCGCCGTACTGGGTAGCAATTCTGACAACGTTCACATCGGCCATAAGAACCCAATCGCCAGCATGACTCCATTGCACGGGGAAAACCTCTTGACCAGCAAACTCATACATCCCAACCGTGGACATTCCTGAATTTAGATCAAATATTTCAGTCGGTAAATCAGGAGAAGGATTGAGCGGGATAACTACCATGAATTCGCCCTCCTGATTAAGTTGCACATCATAATCTGTATAATCTTGGCTAGTAAAAATAGGGGTGTTGCGTTCGATAATAACTGTTCCGTCTGTCTGTACGGTTGAAAATGAAGTTGGCTCAGTCCGGATCTGTGCGTGGATGGATTGAGGTGCTCCAGCAATAAGCATCCCAATCACAAAGCATAACTTAAGTAGCCTGTCTTTTCGCCCCAGCATTATTCTCTCCTCTGTTTATTTGGATGAATGAAGCGTAACCCATAAGCTTAACTATATGAGATTTTTCTGTACTCAACTACCTACTTATGAGGTATACGCAACTGAAACGTTGAAATCTGATCCTGTGTTCCAAACTGTTCAATCAAATAGCGTCGGATAGCGCCCAAATTTCTAGACAGCGGTTCCCTGTCTAGATGAAATCAGCGGACAATCCATTCAGCTTGACAAAATCTTGACCATAGAATTTACAATATCTTGGCAAAGGTTTTAGACCACAATCTGTCTAATAAGGAAGGCCACACTTGGCACACCAAAAATTATGAGATTGGTTGATTCATCAGGCTTCCCACTAGCAATCCCCCTATGTTTCCGCTAGTATTATCAGTCGTTTGTAAATTAGATAAAGACGAGAAATCTCACTTGTTGAAGGATTGCTATTTATGACGCAATACCGTGTTTGGCTGGTGGTGATTTTGCTTATCACCATCGTTTCTGTATATATTGATCTACCGGATAGTCCGGGTGTACATATTGACCTCGATAGCGATGGCGAAGAAGATATTTCTGCCGACTTCGTCATTGTGCAAGGTCTCGACCTGCAAGGTGGTTCACGCGTACTTTTACGCCCATCAATTGATGAATATACCACGGCTGACCTCGAAGTCGCGAAGCAAATTGTGGAACGCCGGGTCAATGGGTTGGGGTTGAGCGAAGTTGTTGTTCAACTGCAAGGGAATGATAGTATTCTAGTTGAATTACCGGGTGTCAGTGATCGCGAAATCGCGCTTAGCACTGTACAAAGTACTGGTTTGCTAGAATTTGTCGATTATTCGGGCGTTAGTCCCACTGTCTTGACTTTAGTGTCACGCGAAGGTGCATGTATTTTGACGGATGAGCAATTGAAATTGCAAGAAGCTCAAGCCGCGCAAGATGCCAATGACGCCACAACCCCCGAAGTTGATGCGACAGCAACGCCGGATTCAACGGATGAAGTTGCGCCAACTGCTGAACCAGATGTCAACACTGATGAAGATTCAGCCGACAATACCACCCCACCCTTTGGTAAAGTCATTAGCCAAAATGTGCCAGATGGCACCCATCAAGATGGTGGCGATGGACAAGATCCCGACCGTGGCCCTTGTCCTGATGGCAGTTTCCCGCTGGGCCAAGATGGTACCCCCAATGGCCAACCTTTCCGGACAGTAATGACCGGGAGTGGTTTGGAAGATGCCGCCGCTGTTAGCGCAAGTGCGTTACAAGGTGGGAACTATGTTCGCTTTGTCTTGACCGACGAAGGTGGCGATATTTTTGGGGCTCACACCCAAGCTCACCAAGGCGACCAAATGGCTATCGTTCTCGATGGTATTGTCATTTCCGCACCGAGCATCAACGCTGTGATCACCCGTGATGGGCAAATTACCGGGAACTTTACTTCCGAAGAAGCTGAAGTTTTGGCCGTTCAATTGAAATACGGTGCTTTGCCGGTTCCATTGGAAGTTGCCGCATTCGATAATGTTGGCCCGACTCTCGGTAAAATCTCCATCGAACGTTCTGTTCGGGCAGGTGTTATCGGGGTTGTCGTTGTCTTGCTCTTTATGATGATCTATTACCGCGTACCGGGTATTGCCGCCGCTTTGGCACTCTTGGTCTTTGCCGCCATCAACTTCGCCATTTACAAGATTGTGCCAGTGACCTTAACCCTACCCGCAATTACCGGGTTCCTGATATCGATTGGGACGGCCGTGGATGGGAATATTCTCATCTTTGAGCGGATGAAAGAAGAACTCCGCGCGGGCCGTTCACTCGATCGGGCTGTGCGTGAGGGCTTTAGTCGGGCGTGGACATCCATTCGTGACTCGAACTTATCAACTTTGATTATCTGTGCCATTTTGATCTTCTTTGGTCGTGAATTTGGCGCAAGCGCTGTTCAAGGTTTTGGTATTACTCTGGCACTTGGGTTGATTATCAACCTATTTACTGCCGTCGTCGTGACCCGTACTTTCTTAGCCGTATTGTTGGATCTCTTCGGTTCGGCTCTTGAAGGTAGCAAGCGTCTACTTGGCGCATAATTGAGGAGCGAGAAAAACAATGTTTAATCTTGTTGAACGCCGTCGCTACTATTTTACCTTTTCCGGGCTACTTATTGCCCTTGGTATTGCGACATTAATTTATTCAACTATCACAACTGGCTCACCTGTCCAGCTCAGTATTGACTTCACGGGTGGGACGCTCCTTTCACTTCAATTTGAAGAACCAGCCGATGAGCAAGGTATTCGTGATGTGCTCGCTGCTTACGGTTTAGACGATATTGTTGTGCAAGAGTTGAGCCCGGTTGAAGACGATAATGTAGATGCACCAACTTATCCCGCCGGAAGCCGTTGGTCCATTCGTACAACCGAATTGGACAGTGCCGAAGTTGATGATATTCTTAATCAACTCGATGCGGATGTAGCGCCACTTGACCGTGAAGCGATTGAAACTTCGCAAGTTTCATCAACCGTCGGTCATGAAGTCACCCAAGCCGCAATTTTGGCGACACTATTTGCTTCATTGGTAATCTTGGGCTTTATGTGGTTTGCCTTCCGTAAAGTACCCCACGCCTTCCGTTATAGTGTTAGCGCTATTACGGCAATGGTCCATGATATTTTGGTGATGATCTCCGCGATCTCCATCATGGGTTTGCTGTTCGACTGGCAAGTGGATGCACTCTTCCTGACAGCATTGCTGACCGTGGTTGGGTTCTCTGTTCAAGATACCATCGTGGTATTTGACCGTATTCGGGAAAATATTCCACGTCGTCGTGGCGAAAGCTACGAACTGATTGTAAACCGCAGTGTTTTGGAAACTGTACACCGTTCATTGGCTACTCAGCTCAACGCCATCTTCGTGATGGTTGCGATTGTCCTCTTTGGTGGGGAAACCATCCGCCAATTTGTGGTCATTTTGCTGATCGGTCTTTCCAGCGGTACCTATTCCTCAATCTTTATTGCGGTTCCGCTGTTGGTTTCTTGGTCCAAGGGTGAAATTCCCTTCGTTAATAATGAGGCGATTGAGTAATTATTCGGCTCTAAACGTAGAAAAAATGAACCTCATCCTGAATTTCGGGGTGAGGTTTTTTGTTGCCTATCTAAACTGTAAGTTAATCTATTAGATCGATGACATAGGCATCTCCGTGGCCGAGACTATCTTCATCACAGGTGATATTGTCATCTTCATAAAGCCAATCTGAAGCGAATATCACGTACCGCCCATCCGCCGATAAACTGGCACGCGGTTGCACCCAATAGCCGCAACTGGTTGAATGATGATGCGCCAATCGCAAAACATCGCCATTGGTATAGAGCAAGAACAATTCCCGTTCAAACGGCGTCCAACCATTATCTAGCCAGCCACCATTTGTAATTAGACAGACGCCAGCGGGGCCCTGGCATGAAATATGACCATCATCTGCCCAATCCATCGTGAGCAGGAATTGTGATTCGCTAACCGTAGCAGTGCCCGGTAAAAGACGATAGCCTATAGCTGGCAAATTGGAGTCTTCCGGCGAACTCAGTTCCGTTGTCATGAAAAACTCTTGACCATGTTCATCTACGCCGAGATCACCATGTTGATGCCCATCATAAACACGTCCCACAAATTCACCGGTGGCAATATCAAAGCTCTCTAAACCGCTACAGCGGGTTGTGCCGTCGCGGACCCATTGCACCATCAAATAGTTACCCAGCGGCGAAACACCAATCCAATCGGGTTCGATAATGCCCCATTCGGGGTCAGGCTCACAATCCGTTTGATAGAGCGTTTCAACGGGTAAAACAGCCCCTAACGTAGCTGTCTCCAGATTCAAAGCAAACATCACGGACGCACCGTTATTATCGGTGAGCATACCCGCTAGCCATTGACCATCGCGCGATAATTCATCAAAAGATTGGTTGCCCCGAATATATTCGTATGTTTCGGGGAAGGTAAATACGGTTTCTGTTTCATTGGTAATCACATCGGTATATTGAACCCGAACGGTAGCATCATCATTGCTATCGAAATGGACTATTGTGCTGGGTCGGACTGGTTGCCAACGTGGCGCATTCCAATTGGAACTATCAACGCCCATATCTTCTAAATCATCTAGCCGGCGCACCGTATAAAATTCATCCTCAATCAAGAGGACATAAGTATTATCAGGGGAAAACGCCTGTAATTGCGAATAAATCTGGGTGCCATATCCACCTGTTGTCCCGCGATCTGTTATCCGCCGGAGTGATGTTCCAAAAACTGGGTCGGTCACGGTTTCGCCCAATGGCGGCTGAGGTGCGGCCTGAAATTCATAGACAGCATATTTATCAGACTGGCCACCTGTTTGGGCTAAACCTGTGCTAATGCTCAACACGATGATGAACAGTGCGCTCATAAGCCCGTAAATTCCTATTTTTTGCATAACAACCTCCCTCAAAACCAAATTTGATTTCCCAACTTAATGGAGCTAATCTCAATATCAAAAAATATATTTTAGCAAGGAAATTAATGATGACTTAT